>JBKCHO010000078.1:0-8235 GCA_046302815.1 Bacteroidota bacterium
GCTTAATATACTATTTTAATTTTCTGAACTCCATTGGTGTTTTGCCTGTCTTTTTCTTGAAAAGTTTATTGAAATATTGCGGGTATTCGAAACCCAATTCAAAAGCAATTTCATTTATGTTCATCTCCGAATTCATCAACAAATTCTTTGCTTCCTCGATAAGATAGAAATGAATAAGTTCTTGCGCACTTTTACCGGTTTCTTTTTTTAGTAAATCACTCAAATAACTGGGTGACAAATGAACCTTGTTCGCCAAATACGCCACTGATGGCAAGCCTTTTTCATTTGATTTGTTCTCAGATAAATATTGGATTAATATTTTTTCAATTTGTGAAAGAATCAATCGGCTACCCTGGCTTCTGGTTATTAGTTGTCTATCATAAAAACGCAAACAATAGCTCAATAATAATTCAATAGAAGAAACGATGATTTGTTGACTATGGACATCAATGTTCTCTTGAAGCTCTTTTTGAATTTCTTGGACAAGTTCAAATAGAATCAATTTTTCCTTTTCCGAAAGATGTAAGGCTTCTGAAACTTCGTAATTAAAAAAACCGTAATCTCTAAGTTTTTCGTTAAGCGAAGTATTGCGAATCAAGTCAGGGTGAAAAAACAATCCCCAGCCCATTTTATCTGCTCTTTCCTCCTCCTCATTGTCTATTTCTATAATTTGATTTGGCGCTATGCATATCAGGCTGCCATCTTGGAAATCTATCGGCTTTCTGCCGTATTTGATATTGTTTTTACAATAATTCTTAAACATTATAGAATAAAAATCAGTCGTGATTTTTGAATTCTGCTGAATTTGCTCTGTTACCTTGCTGAAATCTAAAACTGTTACTAATGGATGCAAGCTATTTCCCAAGTTGAACAACTTATGCAGGTCAGTTATACTTTGAATATGGATGAGCTTCTTCATTTTTTCAGCCTGCGATGTATTCTTGATCTGGATTCATGAATCTGATTCATTGAAGGCCAAATTGCGATTTAATACCTCCTATGAATGTTGCGTCATCGTATTGTTGACGGTTTGCAATAATCATATTGGCATCTGCTCCTGCTGTATATCGCAATTGTTTTTTGCCATCAGTAGCAGCTTCAAATATCACTTCTGCAACTATACGGGCTGGCGATGCATTTTGAATCATTGTCGGCAATGCAGTCATCAATGAAGCTACAACAGGCTGGTATTCAAGCATGGTTTCATCATTGCTGAAGTCAAATGACCGGCCTGCAAAATCAGTAGCAATCATCCCTGGTTCAACAATTTTAACTTGTCCACCAAATTGCTCTACTTCATAGTTAAGGGATTCGGAAATACCTTCAACTGCAAATTTTGTTCCGTGGTATAATGACCCTAGCGGAAAGGTGATTTTACCCCCAATGGAAGAAATGTTGATAATTACACCTTTTTTATTCTTTCTAAAATGAGGTAAAATAGTTTTGGTAACATCCAACAGTCCAATTACATTGGTGTTGAATTGTCTCATGATCTTCTCTTTTGAGAACGATTCTAATGGTCCGTAGGCACCATAGCCTGCATTGTTAAGTAAAACATCGACATTGCCAAATGATTTTACTCCTTCTTCAAACGCATTTTGAATTGAGTCCAAATTCAACACATCGAGTTTGGTAACGAAAATGTTATCCAGATTTGATAATTCCGTTTCGTTTTCCGGATTTCTCATCGTGGCGATTACATTCCAACCTTTTGATTGAAATAATTTCGCAGTCTCTTTTCCTATGCCACTGCTTGAACCCGTAATAAATATTGTTTTGCCCATTTTTTGAATTTTTATTTATGGTGCAAAAATGTCCGTTTGTTCACTGATTAATATGTTACAAAATCGGGTAGTTTTTATTCTTTTTACGGATTTTAGGTTAATCCATCGGGATAACAAATGGTTTGCGAGGTTTTAAATCCGAATGCAATGTAAATACACGGCTAACCACAAACCCTTTTCAAAGCGCTTTCCATTTTTGTTTTAAGTGTGAAAAAAGAACACAGATCGAGCGGATCAAACAGATCAACGCGGATTTGATTCCATTCGCAAAATGAATCCGCGCCCCAATCGTCAATCATTTCACCTGGCATTCATCGATAAAAACCCACGCCTTTTCACCCTCAGCCACATGCCCTTTTGGGCATTTCAAAATAGAATGGGTAACGACACGAATTTTTCTTAAATACTGTCCTGTAAAAGCGGCAACAGCATTTCGTATGGCTTTGGCTTCTTCAGGTTGTCCAAGAGTTCCAACAGGAACTGTTGCTAGCAGTTTGAAGGTTTTTCCATCTGCCGACCCATATACCGAAGCGCTATCGGGTAGGAAAATCCAAGATTTAGGTGCATGGAAATAGCGCATCTCAACTGTCGACATGAAGCGAGGTTCCTGCCATTCCAATACAAACGACATATTTGTGCCTTCAACACCCATCCAGCTTTTTGCTAGCGTCAGATCTCCTTTGATGCCGTTGGCGATGCTGTTGAGACCTTCTGCAGGATACTTGGATGACGGACCATTTTCCCAAATCACATTTGCTTCAACGCCGTGATGGTAGATGAAAGTTTGTGAAATAGGTGATGGATAAATCAAACTATCGCTTCTTGTCCACTGGGCCCGTACTTCCAGATTGCTTCGCAGCGGTATCGGATTTTGATATATGGAGTCAGTTGCAGTTGGATTTTCCTGATTTGTTGTGTATACAATCGAGGCATCTGTTACTTCTCCACCCATCTGAATGTAGGCATTGCCATCTTTTTTAATCACGCTGAAGCGGATGCCTCGGTGTTCTGGTCCGAATGCAATGCTATCGCGCGACCACTGCTCTTTGAATGGCTTGAGTCGCTTTGCAAATCCATCCCAGTTCTTCAGCTCGCTTTTTGTCCATAAGGCCTCTGCAAGTGCGGGCATACGAGGGAGCAACATATACTGTACATGCTTGAAGTGGGTCATGAATTCCGTCCACATATTGCCTTGTCCCCCTAGGATATGTTTTCTGAACTTAAGATCCATGTCATTCGGAATCGGATCAAAAGCATATACATCTTTCAAGGTATTCAATCCTCCAATGGCAATCGGTTCAAAGGAAGGTTCGGCTTGGTAATGGTCGAAGTAGCAAGGTTTACCTGGACTCATAACAACATCATGTCCCATGGTGGCGGCATCTATTCCACCCTGTACGCCACGCCAACTCATAACAGTGGCTGCAGGGGCCAATCCACCCTCTAAGATTTCATCCCATCCAATCATGATGCGCTTGCGCTTGGTTAGCCAAGTGTCAAAGTATTTCATGAAATCGCTTTGCAGCGATAACATATCTGGAATCTTTTTCGTCTTGCAATAGGCTTTGCATTTTTCACAATTGTTCCAAGCTGTTTTATCTACTTCGTCTCCTCCAACATGGATGTATTTGGATGGAAAGAGTTCTAAAACTTCGCGCAGCACATCCGTTAAGAAAACTTTTACACTGTCATCAGCTGCGCAGAAGTTTGATGCAATGCCCTCGTAATTGCCACCAGTCAACGGCAGCTGAGGCTTTTTGGTGCAGCTCAATTGTGGATAGGCTGCAATGGCTGCTGCCGAATGTCCAGGCATCTCAATTTCAGGAATGATAGTAATAGCCCGATCTGCTGCATAAGCAACTACATCTTTAATTTGCTGTTGCGTGTAAAAACCGCCATAGGTGGGTTGTTCAGTGGGTTTTGCCTGCGGACGCACTCCCCAAACGAGGCTGTTTTTATCCACGCGCCAAGCGCCCACTTGTGTCAATAGGGGATACTTCTTGATTTCTATACGCCATCCTTGATCATCGGTGAGATGCCAGTGAAAAACATTCAACTTGAATTGAGCCATCAAGTCGATGTATTGCTTCACCTCATCAACTGTGAAAAAATGCCGACTCACATCCAGATGCATTCCTCTCCACCTGAATCTAGGCTGGTCCTTTATCGATATATAGGGGTATGATATCAATCCGGTAGCGGCAATATTTCGCAGCTGACGAAGGGTTTGAGTAGCATAAAAAAAACCGGATGTACTTCCTGCACGGATGCGGATTCCGTTTTCTGCCACTTCTAACTCATAGCCTTCATTGGCAATCTTCGGGTCAAAGTAGGCAACCAGTGCTTCTTTGTAAACAGGAACTTTTTTCGATAATTCACCAATAAAGGTGTTGATGACTTTTTGAGCCAATGGGTCGTCAGTGCCTTCTACACGGGCTGAAGCATTACGAGGCCAAACATAAAAGCCGCTTTTCTCTGGATAACTGATTTGGCTGGGGAGAGGAATCAGGTTCTGTGCTTCAGCCCATGAGGCATGAAGTAAAAACAAAAAGAGAAGAATCCGCATAATACTCATCATCATAGTTTGCAAATTTAGGTATCACCTCGATATGGAGAAGATCAAAATCCTATCGAATTCTCATTTGATTTTCATCGTATAACCCGACCAATACGCTTTGGCCTTTGCGGCTTACCCTCATGCCGGCATATTTAGCCCTATCGTATAATGGCCCCGTGCCTTCTTGGAAAAAAAATGTAGAAGAACCGATATGGATTCGGCCCTTATGAACGGAATAAGAAATGGCTATTTCATTGTCCCCGAGGGGAGAAATATTTTCCTGAAATCGTACTTTTTCGAACAAATTACCGGAAACACTTCGTACAATACAATATCCCTTGTGTGGAATGGAGTCGGTAGAAATATTCATTGTGGCCTTGTAGTTCAATTCCATGTAGTCGCCTTGCATTGGAGGTCTTGGGTCAACAGGAGCCATTTCAAGCAAGACGAAATTTCCATTTGAAAGTATACCCATCTTCTGCCAAACCGAAACATTGAACAACAACAATACAAGAATGAGGCCAATGACAGCAACGGATATTTTTCGGTTTTCAGACATTTGGAGTTTTAGGAATTCTCGACAAAATGAAATAAGCCAATAAAAACATCAGTCCAGTTGCGGTAAGCATCATGGATTTGGCAAGAAGGTTGTATTCAAAGGTATAATAAAAATCGAAGCTGTAATAACTGAATGCCAGTGTTCCTAAAATCAAAACAGCTTTTCTGTCAAAAGCGAAACCAAGCATCATAAAAAACATACTTCCTATGATGTCAGGTGTTAAAATAGCCAACGGCAGCAGGGTGATTGCTGCATAGGCAACTACTATTTTCGATTTTATTTTTCGAAATATTAAAAGTAGACACATCAGATAGGGGGCAATGGAGGAGAGCCACAAATAATTGGCATTAAAATTCATTCCGGATCCTATATGGAACAATTCCAGAAGCACCAGGCTTGACAATGTTGATGCAGTTCCAAGTGTCAGGACCAGCTCAGGCCTTTTTCTGAATCTGGTTATCCATTTCGCTTCAAAAAAATGGAATATGGTTGCGGCGAGGATAAAAAACCCCAGTACAAAATGTATTCCGTTATGCCATTGGTTTTCGTATACAAAGGCAAAAAGACATAAAGCCAAAAATTGTACAGCCAAGAAAGGAGTCATATTGCCTCTGGATAACCATATTGAAAGCATGGCTACCACGACGGAAATCAAAACAATTATATTGACGCCTAGTTCCAGCTGAATCAAGCCTATGGTTTGAAGGAAAAATCCCACAGCGAAAAAGAAAAGGCCGATGGTTTCAGGAATATCCCTTTTTATGAATCGTGTATGTGTGAGAGAGATTATGATGAAGGTAGCTCCCACAATCAACCCCAGAAATTTAAATGCATAGATGTCTAAGGCAAATGCCAAGGCTAGGAATGCAATAGATGCCAACAAACCTCCAGCCATTTGCAGCAAAACTAGCGCAAGGCCGTAGGACTTCGTTGGCGCATGCGAATGTGGTTCGGCCTCATAGGAGAACTTTTCGCCGGCTAAGGCCCGAGCCTCATCGACTAAGGCTTCCATTTTTTGTTCATCCTTTTTCATTCCATTGGTTTTTCAGATGCGTCAATTTTTTCGCTGACATCACAACCGAAGTCAATATAAAAAAGGTGAGCAATAGCAAGCCGGGCTCTTGATCATTTATTTCCAGAATCACGGATGATATTATAATGATGGTGCATAATATGGATAGTGCGATTGGGGTTATGGATTTTTTTAAAAGCCCATCTTTTGAAGTCAGGTAAAAAACAGCTAGTGTAGCAACCGTTAAAGGAGCCAAGCTCCATTGAATCATATCCATAATGCCATGTACGGTTCCTGCAGTAAGTATGGCTAGTGACGCTATCATCGAAATTAACAAGAACCATTGCGGAGCCTGTACCTTGCATTTGAATAATCCAATCCATCGATTGGCTTGCGAAATCAGGAAATTGAATAATCCAAGTGCTGTGATCAGCAAAAGCGTGTCATAAGTGTTGCATGTTTGTTCGAAATAAAGCACGGTAGTGATTTGTATCAGCGCAAGCCAAATCAAGGTCAATGGTGCAAATGCTGTAACCACAACCCATAGGGTGATGCCCAAGGTCCAGTTAAGGGTTAGGTCGAAAGCCATCGCCTCTGTTTGGAAGATCTGACCAAACAGAGCAAACAAAGCCCCCATAACAATTGCAGATGTCGTTAAAGCGATTTTTCGAACCAATGGGTTCCAACTTTTGATAAAATAAGGAACTGCGGTGCATATCAAAAGGACCTCTAGGATTGCAAGCTTAATGTTTGAATGAAGATAGGCCCAGTTGTAGGCGAAGAAAAAAATGATTCCCATGGCAATGAAGCCACATCCCAATACAAGGGCAGTCCACTTACTATAATGCTGAGATGTTGCCGAATCGGGATACACATGTTTGTCCAACAGCTTGGATGCGGTTGATGCATCCAAATTGCTATTACGAGAAATTTCAAGAAGCTGCTCCCTGGTCATTGCCAATTCAGGTTTGATGGCCCTGATTACAACGGACCAATACCAAAATTAGCATTTATGATGGATTAAAAATGTACGGCCAAGTCTATTTACCAGACCTGCCCGTTCTGAGCACTGAAAACATGACACTGGTGATCAAAACACCTACTATGAAAATCAACGAATGATGAATTTCAACCTTATAAAAATCGACCAATACCATTTTTAGCCCCACAAAAACCAAGATGATTGACAGCCCTACCGCTAGGTACTTAAACCTTTCGATGATGTTAGCCAGGGCGAAGTAAAGAGAGCGAAGACCTAAAATGGCGAACACATTGCTGGTGTATACGATAAAATGATCCTGTGTAATGGCAAGAATGGCTGGAATGCTGTCGACTGCAAAAACCAAATCAGTGATTTCGATGATGATTAACACCAAGAACAGCAGTGTTGCCGTTCGTTTTCCGTTTTCACGGACAAAAAATCGATCTCCATGGAGCTTGTCGGAAAAGGGCATGATTCGTTTGAATAATTTAACCAACGGGTTTTTGTCCGGCTCGATTTTTTTATCGGTATCCTTGAGCATGCGTATACCTGTGAAAATCAAAATGGCTCCGAATAGGTAAATCGTCCAATGGAATTTTTCCAACATTGCAACGCCGGCGAATATGAAAATTACCCTCATGACCAATGCACCGAGGATTCCCCAAAACAGGACCTTATGTTGGTACTTTGCGGGAATTTGGAAGTAGGTGAAAATCAAAACGAAAACAAAAATATTGTCGACGCTCAAAGCCTTTTCAATCAAATAGCCTGTAAAAAACTCCAATGCTTTTGTTTCTCCAAACCAATGGTAAACCAATCCATTGAAAATTAGAGCCAACGCAATCCAAACCCCAGACCAAATCAACGCCTCTTTTACGCTGACCTCGTGCGATTTACGATGGAAAACACCCAAATCCAACGCCAGCATGAATAGAACGAAAAGGTTAAAGTATATCCAAAAACTGGGACTGAATTCCATAAACGAGACTGTTGTTTTGCTACCCCCTTAACACATAAGCATCTCTTGGGTTTTCAATTACGATTAAAAAACATACGATGTTGATGCGTTAATTTCACATCGCAATACCTTATTCCGACATGATTTCCATAAAAACAGTGTTTTTAGCCCTCTCAATGCTATGTCTTTGTTGTGCGGTTTCACATGCACAGAGTATCCAAGTAGTCTCGCCTGATGGAAGCAGGAGCATTACCGTCAAGGCAGAATCTGGATCATTAGGTTTTGAAGCCCGGCTCCAAGGAAAGTTGGTGGTACAATCGGCGCAAGCCATGGGCTTCACCTTTGCTTCAGCTCCCGCTTTTCTTGAAAAGCTATCCATTAAA
>JBKCHO010000079.1:0-21867 GCA_046302815.1 Bacteroidota bacterium
GAATGGAATTGGCGGTTTCAAACATTTCCAAAACACGGGTTTGATCAAGCAACTCCTTGTCGGGAGCATTGTTGATGTTTAACACGAACTGGGCGATTCCCTCTGCAATATCTCCTATCCGCTCTAAATTGGAATTAATCTTCAAACATGCCAATACGAAACGAAGGTCGATAGCCACTGGATTGAACAGAGCGATCACATTTTCACAGTCCCTGTCCAACTTCAACTCGAATGAGTTTACCCGTTTCTCATTGACTCGAACCTCCCTGGCCAGATCCTTGTCGAAATCCCGAAGTGATTTCAAAGCCTTTGCCATTTGGGAAGAAACCATCTCGAACATTTCATTCATGTCCGCCTTTAGGTTTTTGAGTTCTATGTCGAGGTGTGTCATAGTTGTTGGAAATTTATCAACCAAAGCGGCCGGTGATGTAATTCTGTGTTCGGGTGTCCTTGGGATTCGTGAAAATGGCCGTAGTCTTATCGTGCTCAACCAACTCACCAAGATAAAAGAAGGCCGTATGGTCGCTAACTCGACCAGCCTGTTGCATGTTGTGAGTAACGATTACAATGGTGTACTGTGATTTCAACTCATATATCAATTCCTCGATTTTGGAGGTTGAGATGGGATCCAATGCGGATGCAGGTTCATCCATCAACAATACAGAAGGCTCAATGGCCAAGGCACGGGCAATACACAACCGTTGCTGTTGTCCGCCCGATAATTCAAAAGCCGATTTCTTCAACTTGTCCTTAACCTCATCCCATAACGCAGCTTGTCTCAAGCTTCGCTCCACCCTTTCCTCAATGAAGGTTTTGTGAGATACTCCATTAACACGAAGTCCGTAAGCAACATTTTCATATATCGATTTTGGAAAAGGATTGGGCTTTTGAAAAACCATGCCCACCTTCTTGCGCAACTCATCGGGAATTACCGTTTTAGAAAAGATATCCTTGCCATCCAACAACACCTCTCCCTCAATACGAACATTATCGATCAGGTCATTCATTCGGTTGAAAAGCCTGAGGTAGGTAGATTTACCACAGCCCGATGGACCAATCAAAGCCGTCACCGAGTTTTTTGCAATACCTAGTGAAATGCCCTTTAAAGCATGGAAATCACCATAATACAGATGAAGGTCTTTGGATTCCAGTTTATACATTACAGTCAGGGCCTGTTACGAAGCGACAAAATTATAGACTGTCGAATCCGTTAATGTTAAGCCAATATTAAGTTCTCGTACCCGAACCAACAAAAAAGGGCCGGAGAACCGGCCCTTGAAGTGAATAGTGCGTTAGCTTCAACGAACTACAGACAACTTTCTGTTGAAAAAGTCGGTACCCGAAGCAATTTCAATCTGGTAAATTCCATTTTTGAATCGGGAAACATCCAAACTCCATGAACCCTGGCCATTTCTGACATTCCAACTACCTTCTTGAATCAGTTTACCATTAAGATCCAAAACTCTATAAGTTACTTGCTGTGCAGTTCCCTTTAAATCGTAGTTGATAGAGGCCCAATTCGAAGCAGGGTTGGGATAGATATCTCCTAGCATCGAGTTTTCCAGCACCTCTTGCATGCCAACGGGGATTTTGGAAATGTAAGCGTTGATCATTAAATCCTCCAACTCTCGGTAGCGATATGCGGCCCAAGCAACTGGATTGGATGCTGATCCCAAAACCTCATAGGTGCGATTTGAAATCGGGGTCACCTGATTTTGTCCAACACTGATTCCGTCACCTCCCATCATCCAAGCCACATAAAAAGATCCGGAGTTGATCTGAACGGGAGCTGTAAGGTTAACAGTGTTCCATGATCCAACTATAACATTTGCTGGATCTACATAAACAGAATCCAACACGGTCAACGGAGTACCATCCAAGCCATCATCATCCAAAATGAGCACACTGAATCCAACCTGATTGGCATTGGCAGCAATGTATACACGAACCTGATCCACCAAGCATGGTGTGAAAGGTGGAACGAATTGCACTCCTGCTCCTCCACCACCTCCAGACCAAGATAACCCACCTAGGCCGGCATCTGCACCCGTGTCGAAAGATAACAGAATACTGGACTGAGTTGTATCTACCACTTGTAATTCCAACTCGCGCTGGTTGTTACTTGGGGTGGCATCACCGGTCAACTGGGTGTTGTTGATGTGTTTGAATACCCCTGGGGTTACCGATTGGAAAGTTTGAGAGAAAACTAGATCTTGAGTGGCGCCCGGGCTCAAAGGATTGGTTGCAATGGTTCCCAACGCCTGATTTTGGTTCAACGAATTGATGACACGAGAAGATACATTGAAAGATGACAAGGGTTGGTTGCCCGTATTCTTAACCTGCGAAGTCATAGTATAGGGTGTTCCACCTGCCGATAAAAACAGACCGCCTGTTGACTCATTGTTGATGTAATTGGTGGAAGCATCGTTTACAAGGAAGTTCACAACAGGAGGATAATAAAATTTAATTGCATATTGTGATGGAGGAAATACATCGTGTGAATGCTGTAGTCCGATTACACCAGAATTATTTTCGATACCAACTGTACAAAAGTTTCCAGGGTTGTTGTAAACTCCAATTTGAGCTTGGTACTGGTATGTTATAGAACTATCATTCTTACTCAAAATGATTTGGAAGGTATTGCTGCCTGTGTATCCAGCGGCGGCATCCCAAAAGGGTACATTGATATAGGATACCACTAATGTATCTTCCGTCGGACTGGTCCAATACCAACATTCTGTTCCGGCAATCGGGCTTGAACCGGCATCTGTAAAAGTTAAATCAGAAGCCATAATAGCCATGTAATTTTGGATTCCCGTGGTGGTTGGTATCGTAGGGAAAGGATGCGCTACAGGGGTGCTTGAAAATCCGATATAGCCATTTGATCCAATACGGAAGGTAGTAACATCATACCAATAGAATCGGAAGGGAAATCCAATGGTGAATGGCCCGCGGATGTTATCATCTGCCAATCCACTTACTTGAACAGCACCAGGCGCTCCAACAATGTCAATCCAGTTGTAAGTTGGACCGTTAGGGTCGTTGCTATCTCTCCAAACATAGCCATAGGTATCTGGTCCACCTTGAGTTTGTGCCAAGGTCGTTGTGGCTGGTAGGATTGCTAATAAGCAACCCAAAGCCATCAGGCAAAAAGTAATTTTTTTAGTCATCGGTGTGTTGTTTTGGTTAGTTTCTAACAAATAAAAAAACTTGTGATGAAAAAACAAAGCCCGGAGCCAATATCTCCGGGCCTTTTTTATAAGAATAATAACAAATTATCTCACTACACTAATTTTCAAAGACTTGAAGCCAGAGGGATATTGTAGTGACACCTTATATAACCCAGCTGCTAAGTGCTTCACGGGCATTTCAATATAATGGTTTCCAGCCTCCATGGTTTCCGATTTCTCGGAGATCGTTTTTCCAGAGGCATCCGTCAATCGGATTACTACATCCTGCTTTTCAATCAATCCTATTTTCAAGGTAACCAAGTCGTTCGCCGGGTTCGGATATGAACTGAAAACAGCGACAGCAGATTGTTCTGAGATACCTGTTGCTACTTCATCCCAAAGAATCAAGTCATCAACGCCCGCTTCAATCAACGAACCAGCATTGGCATCCTCAGCAATAAAACGAAGAGAAACTGTTGAGCTAGGCGTTACATAGTCCAAAACACGAAATGCAAATCTCCTCCAACTATGATCTGAAACATCTGTATTTTCAACATCAACATAGTTCACACCATCATTTGAAATTGCAACTTGCCAGAAATCGGTTCCCGGAGTTGCACCTTGATCATTAGTATACCAGCGGTAGTAAGAGAACGCAGGATTGGTATAATTGGAGAGGTCATAATCCGGTGAAAGAAGAGTGGTCTTACCACCATCTACATCATTTTCCCCCGCACCTGCGGTGGGACTACTTGCATTACCGGTGACGGCACAATATTGTCCACCAAGTGTATTTTGGTCTCCTGGCTGAACCACAGCACTACCAACATACGAGGGCATTGGTATCTCAACAGCCCATTGACCGGTCGTTGCATTGTCGGAAGGCAAACCAACAATCCAACCTCCAAAAAAGACATCGAAATCCTCTTGAAGCAATTGGTCATAACCTACCATGATGTAGTAAGGAATATTTGGGTTGGATGCATCGGCACCTTCAGGAGTGATGTTTGTCAATGTCCCACAGTTGTCCTGAACTCCCAAATAATACTCGATGATGGTTCCTTTGGGTTGGGCAGGCAGTGATCCTTGATAATTGGATCCTCCGGTATTACTCATAGTGAAAGAACTAAAAGTGCCCGTATTGCCAATCCTATAAAAACCCTGAACATTGGTGCCTGCACCGAGACCGACCACATTGGCGTCAACAGAAACGGGCGTGTTCTCCAATGCTTGCAACACCTGATTGTGATTGAGGTTTACTGCCGCACCCATGGTGATTCCGTGAGTTGCGAATGCAGAGGTGATGTCACAAAAATTGGGAGTGCCGTTGGTCAGGTTGCCATCGTTATCATCTAAGGTAAGCACCTCATACAAGACATCCTGGTATAATTGACCTTCAGAGCCATCTGGACCGGTAATTCCAGCATAGAAACTTTCTGCAAAAAGTTCCATCATTTGCTGTAGGTTACCCAGATTAAGGTAGGTGTCCCAGAAGCAACCGGCAATGATTTCGCCATCGGCATGTACCTGTCCTACTAGATCTTGGGGATAAACTTTTTTATTGATGTCATACCGGCGTACAAATCCAGTTGGATTGTTTTGATAGAAGCCTATTCCAAGAATGGGTGAATCCGTAATCCCCAAGGCCCAAATATCGGCATAACCCTCTCCCATCGCACCATTGTCAAAGCTGAAGCCTTGAGCCTGATAAAACTTATCGTTGATGCCATGTCCGTATTCATGGTAGCAGACATCGGTAACCAATGAGGTTGCGTTACATCCGCCACCAGCGGTGTAGAAGTTTATGGAGGATCCATCATAAAATGCATTGCATGTTCCAGCAAGATCCACATTAGCTGGCAATGCGAAATCCAAACCGGTGAAGGAAGGATAAAACGATTTCATGAAATCATGAACCACATTCACGGCATGATAGGTAGTCCTTTGCTTGATGTCGGTGTTATTATCGGCCGATAAGTTATTGGCACCGGGATTAAGCGTAACAGTCCAAGAAGGTGTGGTGCTATTGGTTCTCACCCTCACCCAACGACCTTCAAGAGAAACCGTAGCACTTGTGGATGTGGTGTTGTTCAATCCCAAAAATCCTGTTGAATCGGTGTAATAAGTAGTACCTCCGGCTACCACTTTGAGGTTGCGTAATGGCTCGGTTGTGGAGGGATTGTATGGATGTGTAGTGTACAAGGTTCCATTGACACTGACATCCGTATTTGAGATGTGTACGATCCGATTTGACCTATACAGTATTTCACCATTGTTAGCGTCCACCAAAGTATGGTATCGACCAGGAATGTTTTCTGCATCCCTGTTGTCGACATGGATTTCATATACCAAACGGTAGTTGTAATCTCTGAACAATGGGATAGCAAGGATTTTCAGTTGGTCGGTAGCAGCAACGGTGGTAACACCGGGAACTCCACTGGTAGCGAAATTCACAGCGGCTTGTTGTGTCAAAGTTGGCGTAGTTGAAATGTTAATATTGGGATGATATCCCAATGAAAACTGCATGACACGACCGTCCTTCATCATCTTAACCTGGACATTGGACCAAAGAACTTCAATACCTTGATAAGTTTGCTTGTAGTTCACATAATCGTACTTCTTACCAGATGAAACAGATCGGAATTGCAATTGGTCTTGACGCAAATTGAAGCCTGAAAGTTCCGTATTCAAAAACCGTTCAGCTCTGGAGCGGGCATCGGATCCGGGAACTGCCATGGGCACACCAAAAGCCTTGTGAGGCATTTGATTCTCTTCATTAAAGACCACACTCCAAGTGCCATTGCGTGCTAGGAATTGCTGCCAAGCCGATGTATTCCGAAGCTGTTGCTGATAAGCAAGATCATGGGTTTTGTGTGGATTCTTGATAAAGGTGACCTTGAGAGGATCATCATAATTGTGGATTTGGCCACTCGAGAAGGCCAATGAAGAAAACAACACAAGTACAGGTAGTAGAAATTTTTTCATGGATGGTTTTTCAAGTTTGTCCAAAAATAGCCAATTATTGATAAATTTGATTGTCAGTGAGATGTCATTATTTCCTACCAATCCATTTCTTGAAAAAATCCAATTCAACGCCTGGTTTGGAAGTAGCTCTCGATGAGTTAATTTTGAGAACCAATCCCATACGATTCATGAAATCATACAGCCTCGAACTAAACGCCATGGTGAAACACCTGCTCCTCTCCACATTGGGTACGCTCAAGTTCGTGATGTTGCATGAAAACCATCCTTTAGCCATAGCGCTTCGACAATTGGAGCTGGCGGATGGAAAATCAGTAGGATTACTTTTTGACAAGATACGGAGCGCAGAAATCGGTGAAAGAATCAAAATAACACTCGAAGAGGAGATTCTGATTTACACCGCCATGGATATAACCTGCAAGGCTTATGTGTCGGACCTAGGTGACGAACTTCGTGCTCTGAATGAACCGGGAATAAAAAAAGGGGATCCCGGTTTCGGCGAAGTAAGAAACACCGTTTTGAGGGGATGCGAAATTGTTATGCAGGGTATGAGGGAATCCTTTGGAAACGAACCCGATTTCGAAGAGCGAGTGGATGTGTTGGAGCAATTTGTAATCGTGTGATCAAATCCATCCATTTAGCCAATAGTATGCCAAGGCAACCGTTTCGCGAAAACAGATGATCTCTAACTTGAGGTAATTCCAAAAATCATACCTTAAACTGTTAGAGTCGGATACATCCGGAACATACTTTCTACCCCCTGACTTCTTGAAATCATAATCCAAATTGATAAACATTGCATTTTCGAATGCAGGTACTGGAACGACATTTTTGATACCAAGCCTGTGGCAAACCAGCACCGACCTACGCATGTGCTCAGGCGCCGTAACCAGGTAGACACATGGTACCTGTCCCTTGAAGCGGGTTTTCAGTGCTTGTAACTGTTGCCAGGTGTTCACCCCCTCACCCAACTGCGAGATCCTAGATTTTTCGATACCGGATTTTTCCAATACTGACGCCATCCTTTCACCTGTAATACCATCATGGGGGTGGGCTATGATGACAAATGTACCTGGATTCGCATCAGCCACCTCCGATACATAATGTAAACGAATCAAATTCGACTCTGAAGGCATTCCACCACCCCCAAGCATTAAAATGTGTGCCGGCTTGCAATTGGCCTTATAAGAATCCATTTCACCGAACCATCGGTGCCAATAAAATGGAACCGATGTGAACGAGAGGATCAGGCATAAGACGAAAAACATTCCCATTGAGATGATTCCCCATTTTATGGATGATTTTATAAACCCAATCACCGATTTTGTTGTTCTTTGCATGAAAACAAGATTCAAAAGCAGAAACAAAAATATGCTTAATTTACTAAAAAGCTCCTTGGCCGTGAGCTTCATCACGATACTTGCAATTTCATCTCATGGACAAAATGCGTATGTTTCAGGATCGGAGATATTGAAGGGAATAGAGAGGTTACAGACTACCGCATGTGTGCTGTATGTAGCTGCTCATCCAGACGACGAAAACACCCGATTGTTGGCATATCTTGCCAACGAAAAAAAATACAGAACCGTTTATGTTTATTTAACCCGTGGCGATGGGGGACAAAATATGATTGGCGAAGAAAAAGGAGATGCCGTGGGAATTATCCGTACCCGCGAGTTGATGGCAGCCAGATCGGTAGACGGAGCCGAACAAACCTTTGGTGATTGCCATGATTTTGGGTATTCGAAAAGTCCTGAAGAAACTTTTAAATTCTGGAATAAAGAGAAGGCGCTCGCCCATCTAGTATGGACCATTCGAAAATACCGACCCGATGTCATCATCAACCGTTTTCCAACAACTGGCGAGGGAGGTCATGGACATCACACCGCATCAGCTATTCTCGCATTGGAAGCATTCAAAGCTGCTGCAGACCCAACCAAATTCAAAGACCAGCTGACTTTTGTAAACATCTGGCAGGCCAAGCGTATTTTCTTAAATAGTTTCAATTCAAGAAACCAGCCACAAAACTCTTTCGAGGGACAACTGAAGTTGGATGTGGGTGGATTCGATGTACACACAGGCAGATCGCACGGCGAAACCGCATCCGAAAGTCGAAGCATGCACAAGAGCCAAGGATTCGGCGTTGCACGACAACGCGGCGCATTGATTGAATATTTCAAAAAGCTAGACGGAGACACTGCAGTGAACGAAGTTTTCGAAGGCATACCCGAGTCTTGGGATCGGATTAGTGGAGGTTCAAAAATCAAATTTGCGATTGAAAAAATAAAAAAGGAGTTCGATGTAAATCAGCCCTCCAAATCATTACCTGCACTAGTGAAGCTGCTGGCTATGATTCGCACTAGTAGCGACAATTATTGGAAAGAAGTAAAGGAACAGGAACTCGTTGATATTATCAAAAATTGTGCTGGATTATTTTTTGAAGCATCCACCAATGGATATAAAGCGACTCCGGGCGATACGATTGGGGTTAATTTCAATATCCTTTCAAGAACTTCCGATGCCTTGAAGTTGGTTTCCATCCGATGTCACGGATTTGATACCGTTCCTGTAAAGACCTTAGAAAGAAACACCATGTTCTCGTTCAAGAAAACCATCAAGTTGGATCCAAATTCCGCATACTCCAATGTTTATTGGCTCGATAAGGGATACGGAAATCCAATTCAGTGGCCAAACAGCGGATTGGCTTGGGGCAACGATTTAATGGAAGCACACTTCTCCTTCGAGTTATTCGGAGAAAAGATTTCAATTAAGTCACCATTCAGCCACAAGTGGGTAGATCCTGTCAAAGGGGAATGCATTCGCCCCTTCGAAGTCGTTCCAAAAATTTCCATCGAACCTGAATCTACAGTTGGATTATCCATAAATGGCGCTCCTGCTACCGTACGGTTCTCCGTTGTTTCGGAGTCAGATACTGTAATTGGATTCCTCAAGCCCATACCACCATCGGGTTGGAAATCGATTCCTGATTCTGTGGAGATCAAAATCAAAGAAAAGGGAAAACCGATTTGGACGACCTTTACCCTTTACCCTCCAGCTCCTTCAGACATGGCCGTTGCAAGCGACCTGAATTTGAAAATGCATTTTATAACCAACGGAAAATCCTACTCACAACAAGTTAAAAGAATCATACATGAACATATTCCACATGTAGTGTATTTGGAGGAAACTCACTGCAAAATTGTACCGGTTGCTTTTGAAACAAAGGCCCGTAAAATCGGATATATTGAAGGTGCAGGAGACGAAGTAGACGCATGCTTGCGTTTAGCCGGCTTTGATGTGGAGATGTTGGATGCAAAAAAGATTCTTCTCGGAGACCTATCTACATATGATGCCATCATCACCGGTGTGAGGGCATACAACACCAATGATGAGATCGGTAGTTGGCAAGAACCTTTAATGCGCTATGTAGAACAAGGAGGCACTATGCTGGTACAATACAACACCAACAACTTCCTAGGAACTGTTAAAGCCCAAGTAGGTCCCTACCGTTTCAAAATCACTAGAGACCGCGTAACCGAAGAGAATGCAAATCCTAATTTCAGCGATGCGAACCATCCAGTTTTGAACACTCCAAATAAAATCAGCCTAAAAGATTTCGATGGCTGGGTACAAGAAAGAGGATTGTATTTCGCAGGAGAAGTGGCATCGGAATATACCAAACCTATTTCATGGAATGACAGCGGAGAGAAACCTATGGACGGCAGCCTGATCGTGGCAAAAAAAGGCAAAGGCACCTTCATTTACACTGGAATTTCCTTCTTCAGACAATTACCAGCCGGCGTGCCAGGAGCATACAGGCTTCTCATAAATCTATTGAATGCAAAATGACATGAGCAACCAAAAAGATTCAAAAAAGTCCGACCATGATAGCTCTTCGCATACACCGGTTGGAACTTGGAGTAAATGGTATTTCCTGGTATCAGGTTTCCTGCTACTTCAAATCACAATTTATTATATCATCACAAAAAGTTTTGAATGAGCCCAATTGATTGGATTGTATTGCTTTCAACCTTGGTATTAATCACGGTTTATGGCATTTACAAAAGCAAAGGAAACAAAAACATAGAGGGTTATTTGCTGGGAGACAAATCGATGCCCTGGTTCACCGTAGGTCTTTCTATCATGGCAACGCAAGCCAGTGCCATTACTTTTCTATCTGCACCTGGTCAAGCTTTTACCGATGGCATGCGTTTCGTTCAATTTTATTTTGGACTGCCTTTGGCGATGATTGTTTTAAGTGTAACCGTTGTACCTCTATTTCACAGAATGAAGGTGTATACCGCGTATGAATATCTGGAGAACCGTTTCGATTACAAGACTCGAGCACTGGGCGCCATACTGTTCCTCATTCAACGCGGATTGGCCGCAGGCATCACCATTTATGCTCCTGCCATTATTCTTTCAAGCTTGTTGGGATGGGATTTATATTGGACCAATATCTTTATCGGTGGTATCGTAATCATTTACACGGTGGCTGGTGGCACCAAGGCGGTAAGCTACACGCAACTTGGACAAATGACCGTTATTTTTTCAGGTATGATCTTGGCGGCCATTCTCATTTTTCGCATGTTGCCCGATCTATCTTTCACCGAGGTGGTTACCATCGCTGGAAAAACCGGAAAAATGAATCTGGTTGATCTCTCCATTGACCATACCAACAAATACAATATCTGGTCTGGATTGATCGGAGGCTTTTTCCTGGCATTGGCCTATTTTGGAACCGACCAATCACAAGTGGGTAGATATCTGGGAGGAAAGTCGATTTCCGAATCAAGGCTTGGACTTCTTTTCAATGGGTTGGTGAAAATACCCATGCAACTTTTCATATTGTTCATAGGAGCCATGCTTTATGTCTTTTACATCTTTCAACCGCAGCCTGTCTTCTTCGACAAAATGGAAACAGAAAAGGTAATGGCTAGTCCATTTGCAAGTGCTTTCGAAAGTGTACAAAATGAGTTCAATCAAGTTCGGGAGGAAAAGCAAAAAACAGCAAACGCCATGCTGAGCGCCATGAGAAGTAACGATCAAACTGCAGCCGACAGGCATGCAAACGAATTAAAATCCCATAACAAGCGTGCCGATGAGTTGCGTGCTGAGGCCAAATCCATTTTGAAATCATCGGACAAAGAAGCAAACACAAACGATACGAATTACATATTTCTCCGGTTCGTCACCGACTATCTCCCTGCAGGTGTTATTGGACTCCTGATTGCCGTGATTTTTGCTGCATCTATGTCCTCAACTTCCTCTGAACTCAACGCACTCGCTTCCACTTCCATTGTGGATATCTACAAGAGAGTACTTGTTACCGACAAAAGCGAGACACATTATCTGGTGGCATCTAAATGGACTACGGTAATATGGGGCATCTATGCCATTTGCGTGGCGCAATTTGCAAATGAAATGGGCAGTCTGATTGAGGCTGTAAATGTACTTGGCTCCCTTTTCTATGGTACCATATTGGGCATTTTCCTTTCGGGATTCTATTTTAAGAGGATCAAAGGACATGGTGTTTTCATAGGAGCCATTATTGCTCAGTTGGTGGTTGTTTCTTGCTATCTATATACAGATATATCTTACTTATGGTATAACCTCGTGGGTTGTATATTAGTTATTGGCACGGGTTACATTATCACCGCATTGCTGAATCAAAAAAGCCAAGCATAAAAAAACCCGGCGGAATTGGCCGGGTTAGATATTTTGGTTACTCAGAAATCACTTTCTTCCCTTTGTTCCTGCATTTGGTTTCCAATCAACCAAAGCCTTTTCAACTTCCTCCTTGTACCAGAAATTGGTAGCAACATCACCAAGCTCTTTTGATTTGAGAGCAAAACGATATGCCTCAGTCATGTTATTCATGGCAGCATAAATTTGAGCTTTGGTCCAATGGTTGAACCAATCTGATTTGAGTGCAATGGATTGGTCAACATAGGTCATGCCTTTATCGAGTTCCTTCTTATTGTCGAGATGATATCGAGCGGCAGCGTTGTAGGTTCTCCAAGTTCTTCCCAATTCCTTGCTGATATTGTCCATAGCCTGCGCTTCGGTTTCAAGCATGAATGGAATAGAAATGCGTGTGCGCTCCCACTCCATGACAATCGTTCCCTTCGAATCTGAAAAATCGGCAAACATGAAGGTCAGTCGCTCGCGAAATTCGCAAGGCGAGGGCTTAACCATGAAACGGACCAAATCGTCCTCTTTTTTGTAGGAATCTACCGAAGAATTCACATCCTTGCTAAGAATGATTGCGAACTCGTCCTTGTTAGGAATGGAAAGTAGTGCATATTTCCCTTTGGGGATTTTGTTTCCCATAATGGTAACATCTTTACTGAACGAAATTTTGGTAGATGCATTGGCCCCGGTTCTCCACAACTCATTGTAAGGAACCAAGTCTCCAAAAATGGTACGACCCTTTACTCCGGGGCTTGCGTATTCGATAGTGATGTCAGTTAATCCGATGGTTTGGGTAATGGATCCGGATGGAGATGGTTGAGGCAATTGCAATTGTGCTTTTGCATTTCCCAAAAAGAGACTTACCAAAAGGACTCCAAATAAGGCTGTGATTTTAGATTTCATAATTGTTTTAGGTTGATTAGAACTATTGATTGTTTAAGAGATGTTTTAACAAGCGTGCTATGAGCCTTGTTTGATGCAAAAATGAGAAATTATTTCACTGGTATTCAATTAATTAAAAATTAATTTTAAAAAAGTGTAACCTTCAATGAGCTATGGCAGTAGAAAGAACTGTTTTTAGGGTTTATGATTCAGGTTAGTTAAAAATGGTGCCCCGTAAGGCACCATTTTTCATTTTGTAATTGTTAACCAATCAATTAAGAAAATTATTTAAAAAGATTACTCACAATGTAACCTTATGAACGGTTTTACGGTAAAAGGAACTGTTTTTAGGGTTTATGATTCAGGTTAGATAAATGGTGCCCCGTAAGGCACCATTTTATTTTTACCACTACCAAAACTTCGCCTAAAAAAAATTCAAACAAAATGAAACCTTGGGCAGGCAAAACAAGTAGAAGGAACTGTTTTTAGGGTTTATGATTCAGGTTAGTTAAATGGTGCCCCGTAAGGCACCATTTTCATTTTGTCCACTACCAATAATCCGCCTCAAAAAAATTCAAACAAAATGAAACCCTGGGCAGGCAAAACAAGTAGAAGGAACTGTTTTTAGGGTTTATGATTCAGGTTAGATAAATGGTGCCCCGTAAGGCACCATTTTTATTTGGCAACATTCCAAAAATATAGATCTCTCTGGATCAAATCCTGTAGCCTTTTGTTGTACGGCAAATAGTAGTCCAACAACTTTTTCCGAGTCTCATCCAACATTGGTTCCGATTTGTGGTCGACTCGGTTAATTTGCTCCAATCCTTTTCGTAACCTCGTACCCAATCCGAATGGAAGTACTTTGGAGATTTGTCTTCGCAACAACCTGGTCCTCTTCATCCATCGCATCACGATTGGAAAACGAGCTCGACCCGATTCATTGAATTTCCTTTTGAAGTCGGGTACAAATCCCGGATCCAATCCAGCAAATCCAAAACAATCCTTCAGTACTTTTTCAGGATCTGATTGAAGATCATCTTGAAGAATAACCTTCACTTGTTCCTTTGGAAAAAGTGAATAAACCGCCTCCAATTGTTCTGCATAACGACCCCTACCTTTGTAATCTACAGTTCCTCGAATGATCTTGTCTTCAATTTGACTCAGATCCTTTTCCAAGGCAATCTCAAATGTTGGTGACTTCTCGAATCCCATCAACCTGGCATATTGATAAGCCGAGTAAGCTCTATCAACAGGATTACGAAGTAAAATGATCATTCGCACTTGAGGATTGTGTTCATATAGTCGTTTAAGGGCGTCCTCCCAATAAATAATACCTACATTCTTTATAAGCACTTTGTGACCATCGGAAGATACTTTGAAGTATTTCGAAAAAGTCGCTTCATAACCCTCGCAGTATTCTTCGTCCATCACAAAAAAAGAATACTCCAATTGTTGGTGCGTAAGTACATCGGGATGCATACCCATATACCTGTGCAAGGATGTTGTTGCTGCTTTTTGGACTCCGATAATTGCAATATCAATCCTTGGATGACTCATGCTGTTATTGGTTCGTAGATAACTTCAGATCATTCACGATCAAATTTGCTGTTCTTGCCGATGCACCGGGACCACCAAGCAACTTACGAAGTTCAATATAATCATCCAGCATTTTTTGTCGACCGGGGGAACCATCCAAAATGGAATTCAAAGCACTTTTGATATTATCGGTATTCAATTCATGTTGAATAAGCTCCTTGACCACCTCCCTATCCATCACCAAATTGACCAAGGAAATATATTTCACTTTCACCAACCACTTGGCGATTTGATAGGAAAGCGGGTTGCCTTTGTAGCAAACGACCTGCGGCACATTAAAGAGTGCTGTTTCAAGAGTGGCAGTACCCGATGTAACCAAAGCTGCATGGGCTTTGGAAAGGAGTCCGTAGGTGTTTCCTGATACCACATCCACATCGTAACCATTTGTGAAGCTTTTGTAGTATGCATCGGGAATGGACGGGGCTCCCGCTATTACAAAACGATAATCTTTGAATGTGGTTACCGCTTCCAACATCAAAGGCAACATCACCGATATCTCCTGGCGTCTGCTGCCGGGAAGTAGCGCTATTATTTTTCGTGAGTCGGCTCCAATATCATAATGGCTGTTGATGATGGATACCGCATCGAGCAAGGGATGTCCTACGAAATCCGCTTGGTATCCGAACTTGGCGTAAAATTCCTTTTCAAATGGAAGAATGACCATCATTTTGTGAACATACTTCCGGATGATTTGAACTCTCGATTGCTTCCAGGCCCAAATCTGTGGAGAAATATAATAATGCACTCGAAACCCACTCTCAAATGCAAACCGTGCTATGCGCAGGTTGAAACCAGGATAATCAACGAGAATAACCACATCGGGATTGAAATCGAGAATATCATACTTACATTGCTTCAGATTTCTAAGGATGGTTCGCAGGTTCATAAGCACTTCAGCGAAGCCCATGAAAGCGAGATCACGGTAATGCTTCACAACATCCGCTCCAGCGGCTTGCATCAAATCACCTCCCCATGCGCGAATTTGAGCATCAGTATCACGAGCCAAAATCTCCTTCACAAGGTTCGAACCGTGTAAATCACCCGAGGCCTCTCCGGATATGATGTAATATTTCAATGCCTTCTGTTTTGACTTTTATTGAAGGTAATAGAAAAAGTAGGATAAACCGAAAACAAAAGTTACTAATAAAATACCTCGACCAGTGTACTCATAATTCGTCTTGAGCATATAGTATCTGAATGGAAATACGTTCAGAAAAATGGCAATTACCTGAACGGTGCTTTCGCGAAATATGGGTGGTTTGTCGAAGAAACTCTTCGAGATCCAAATGTTCAGATAGTGAAGAATGAAGTAACCGGAAATCATCACAACCAAAGCGATCAATATGCCGGTGATCATGGAATCTTTCTTAATCATGCCAACGGATTCGGTTTAATTGCTGGAACGCATGGTGCGCGGTGAAATCGAATTGGACCGGAACAACAGATACAAATCCGTTTTTCAATGCCCATTCGTCGGTGTCGTTTCCTTTATCGTAGTTTTTGAATTTGCCCGTAAGCCAATAATAGGGTCGCTTATGCGGATCCATTCTCTCATCAAACTCCTCCTCCCATTTGGCGTTGGCTTGTCGACAAATTTTTATACCCTTGATTCGTGATAGAGGCAGATCCGGAAAATTCACATTCAATAAAGTTTCGGCGGGCATACCGTTTTTCAATATGTTGGATGAAATCAGCTTGGCATAATGAGCGCAAGCAGTGAAGTCAGCATCCATACTGTAGTTATTCAATGAAAATCCGATAGAGGGTATTCCTTCAATCGCTCCTTCCATTGCCGCTGACATAGTACCCGAATAAATCACATTGATTGAACTATTGGACCCGTGATTGATACCGGAAACACACAAATCGGGCTTGCGATGAAGGATTTTGTTGACGGCTAGTTTTACGCAGTCAACAGGAGTGCCTGAGCATTGCCAACCCAAAAGCTCACCATGAAATTCAACCTTATCGAGCCGGAGCGGCTTGCCAATGGTGATAGCATGTCCCATGCCCGACTGCGGACTATCAGGTGCAACTACAACGACCTCACCCAATCCGCTCATGGCCTCCACAAGCGCTCTGATGCCGGGAGAAGTGATGCCGTCATCATTTGTTACCAAAATGACAGGTTTCTTTTTGGATATGCGAATCGTTGGTTTCTTTTTTGTGACCATAAGGCAAAAGTAATCCGAAATCACCAATCGAAACGATACGCTATCCTAAAACAAATCCCGGCCTCGAAAACCTTGGCCGGGATGGATTTGAGACCTTACGGGGACTCGAAAACCGATGTGAACTATTGAATCTCTATCGATTTGGATGGTTGAGATTTTACCGTTTCTAGCTTGGGAACACTAACCGATAGCACACCGTTCACATATTGCGCAGCGATTGCGTCTTTGTTAGTATTCTCCGGAAGTGTAAAACTTCTGCTGAATGACTTGAACTGATGTTCTTTTCGAGTACAACAATCATCCTGACAGCATGCATCTGTCATGATTTCGCCTTGTATGGTTATTACATCCTCTTCGACGGTAATTTTGAACTGGTTTTTCTCGAACCCAGGAGCAATTACATCTAAACGGTAACGATCCGATTCATTGTAAATGTTGACCCGAGGTTCTTCGATCTTACCGTTCTTGGGCACAACCATATCATCAAACAGATCGTTGATCAAATCGTTGAATGTAATGAAACGCTTGCGGCCTCTTGAAGGCAAGTTGGATTGAGCTTTGGTGAGATACATGGCTTTATGGTTTTTGATGTTTGAAAAAACCTAGACAACATCCATACCAACAAGAAATTATGATTAATATACGCCAATTTGTCTGATTAAGGAAAATAAAAACGACATAATGGCATTAATTCAAAAAATTAAAGCTTTACGACTTGAATCTCGCCTCTCTCGATAGACTGAACAATAGATTCTATGGCGGCGTCGGTACCCACTCCATCGTATTCGCTTTTCAAGGTGGAGCCAAAAAGTCGGGCAAGGCTTTGCCAAAAGAATGCTTGAAAAGAACCTCGAAGCTCCTTGACTAATTGGTAGGATGTGCTTCCGGTTTCGCGATCGACCAGCTTTATCAAGATGGTGCCTTGCGTAAATGTCAGCTTCTTCAAATCCTTTTCGAATCTGGCTTTCATCTCCTTTTCCTTTTCCTTGATAAACTTATTCTTGTCACGGTTCTTAGGAAGGTTGATGATGGAGTCGTTGATGGCCCTCAAAGTTTCTGCGGCCAATCGGGCGTATGGATATGCTTTCAACACATCCCTTCGAAGTTTCAAATAACGCTTTAGATTTTCGGCCCGATTAGGGTCGGCTGCGGTAATGATTTCGATACCTGGTAATGTGAAGAAGGGTACGGTGTCTCCATTAATTACAACGGCGCGGGTAACCACAGGTTTGGGGTCGGATTGACCCATTGCTACCTTGACGAGCATCAAAAAAAAGAGGGTTACTGCCGAAGGGGTGCGCATTTGACACCAATTACATATCAATAACCGCGCCATGGCCCTAATTATTGTTCAAACACTTCGATTTCGCTTCCAATTGGAAGTGGAGCCAGTTTTTTGAATCGGTGTTGATCCCTGATTGCTTCCGCGAATCAACTCTGTTGCAACAATCGATGCAACCATGGCATCATGCTCGTTATATGATGTAAGGAACTCGGGGCGGAAATGCGATTTAACAAAGTGAGTGTCGAATTGGCCCGACCGAAAAGCGTCATGTCGTAAAACAAATGAACAAAAAGATAATGTTGTAGCTACGCCGGTGATTCTGTATTCGTCAATAGCCCTGAGCATTCGATCCATCGCCTCCTCCCTGTTTTTTCCATGTACAACCAATTTGGCAATCATCGGGTCGTAATGTATTGGTATTTGCATTCCCTCTTCAAATCCATCGTCAACGCGTACACCTGGACCTTTGGGTATCTGGTATCCGCTCAAAGTACCAATGTCTGGGAGGAAATTATTCAAAGGGTCCTCCGCATAAACCCGAACCTCAAGGGCATGACCGTTAATTTTTAATTCATCTTGTGAAAATGATAGTGGATGACCCATGGCTACCCGTATCTGCTCTTTGACAAGATCCACGCCAGTGATCATCTCAGTTACAGGATGCTCCACTTGTAAACGGGTATTCATCTCCAAAAAATAGAAATTCAACTTCTCATCCAACAGAAACTCTACTGTCCCGGCACCTATATAATCACAAGCTTTTGCAACCATTACTGCACATTGTCCCATTTGCTCTCTGAGCTCAGGAGTCAAAATGGAAGAAGGTGCCTCTTCTATGACTTTTTGATGTCTGCGTTGTACCGAACATTCCCGCTCGAAAAGATGCACAATGTTACCATGCATATCGCCCATTACCTGGACCTCTATATGCCTGGGAGATCCCACATATCTCTCAATGAACACAGATCCATCGCCAAAAGCAGATGTGGCTTCACTGACAGCAAGACGCAACATCTCGTCGAATTGGGATTCATGTTCTACTATGCGCATACCCTTGCCACCGCCTCCGGCGGATGCTTTTACCAGAATCGGAAAACCAACTTCAGCAGCAATTTTGCGGGCCTTGTCGATGTCTGTAATGGCATAATCGGTTCCGGGCACAAGAGGAATATCGTATTTCTTGACGGCGTCCTTGGCTGCAAGCTTGCTACCCATAACCTCCATAGACTCAGGTGAGGGACCTATCAGAATAATACCCTCCTCACGAAGCCGACGGGCAAAGGCTGCATTTTCGGATAGGAAACCATAGCCAGGATGGATCGCATCTGCCCCTGTTGAGCGGGCAGCGCCAATGATCTTATCAAAATCAAGATAGGATTGTGCGGAGGGTGGTGGCCCGATATGTACAGCTTCATCAGCATATCGAACATAGGGAGCGGAACGGTCAGCATCGGAATAAACAGCAACGGTAGCAATACCCATTTCGCGGGCACTGCGCATCACCCGTAAGGCGATCTCACCCCTGTTTGCAACAAGAATTTTCTCAATCTTCCGGATGCTAGGTTTCGCCATGGCTAATATATTTAGACTCCCTTGCGGGAAATCATTCCAATGATTTTATAAACGAGTTTGGCCAATGTGTACTCGGAGAGTATCTGTCCTTCACAAGGAGCCACTTCAACCACATCGAATCCAACCACCTTTTTACGGGATACTACCAATCGCAAAAACTCCAGCGTTTCATGCCAATACAAACCGTTGGGTTCTGCAGTACCCACACAAGGTATAACAGAGGGATCGAAACCATCGGCATCAATGGTCAGGTACACTTGGTCTCCCATAGCTGCCAAAGCCTCTTCCATCCATGCAGGGTTGGATCTGACATAATGGGCGTAAAAAGTATGTATGTTGTTGGATGATTTGATTAACTCAGCCTCCTCCTTGCATTGCGCCCTGATGCCAATCTGAACCAGGTTGACACCCAAATCATGAACCCTGGCCATAACCGAAGCATGTGAGTATGGGTTGCCGTGGTAGGATTGGCGAAGATCGGAGTGGGCATCAATTTGCAAAACGGTCAGGTCGCCATGTTTTTTCATGTGCGACTTGACAAAGCCAAGCGTTACGGTGTGTTCTGCACCGAGTGAAACAACAAACTTGCCATCATTGATGAGTTTGTCGGTTTCACTTTCAATGAGTGCAACAGCCTCGGCGTCTAC
This sequence comes from Bacteroidota bacterium, assembly GCA_046302815.1. GTDB lineage: Bacteria > Bacteroidota > Bacteroidia > AKYH767-A > OLB10 > JALRAP01. The sequence continues at coordinate 20,003 of JBKCHO010000079.1, forward strand.
TTTGCCTGAAAAATCAATCGGGTCCAAAGTAGCAATCCCACCTTTGCGAAAAGCCTCATCATCGATCTCCTCATCGTAAAACTCTACGAAGTGCGAGGCAGATAAAATGGCTTCAGGTCCTTTTGCAGATCCGCTCAAATAGGACGATGTATGCTCGTATGGTACGGATTGGATGACGAATTTGCTGCTCTCATAAGAATGCAATGAAGCATCTTCAATAGCCAAAAAATTATTTTCGGAGGAACGGGCCTTCATCATCCTTATTTTTTCAAAACATCAGCAACTAAGTCGGCAGCCTCTTTCAATTGGATGGCGGAATATACTTTGAGTCCGGATTCATCAATGATTTTCTTCGCCTCTTCCGCATTGGTTCCTTGCAATCGCACGATAATGGGAACGGGGATTTCACCAATGCTCTTGTATGCGTCTACCACCCCTTGGGCAACTCGATCGCAGCGAACAATACCGCCGAAGATGTTCACCAAAATGGCTTTTACATTGGGATCCTTCAAAATGATTCGGAAAGCCTGCTCAACACGGGCCGCATTGGCTGTTCCACCCACATCGAGGAAGTTGGCAGGATCACCTCCAGCAAGTTTGATGATGTCCATAGTAGCCATGGCCAATCCTGCGCCATTCACCATGCAACCCACATTACCATCCAGTTTCACATAATTCAAGTTGTGCTCTCCAGCTTCCACTTCCGTAGGATCCTCTTCGGTAACATCCCGCATCGCTGCATAATCGGGATGGCGATACAGGGCGTTTTCATCCAAATTCACCTTGGCGTCAACCGCTATGATTTTATCGTCCGAGGTTTTTAGAACAGGATTGATTTCAAACAATGAGGCATCGATGGAGTCATATGCGCGGTACAAGGATGTTACAAACTTCACCATATCCTTAAAAGCAGCACCTGATAATCCAAGGTTGAATGCGATTTTTCTTGCTTGAAAAGCAAGAAGGCCGGTTTTGGGATCGACTTCTTCCTTGAAGATCAAGTGAGGAGTTTTTTCGGCCACTTCCTCGATATCCATTCCACCTTCGGTGGAGTACATGATGATGTTGCGACCGGTTTGGCGATTCAACAGCACGCTCATATAGAATTCGGAAGTTTTGGACGGACCTGGGTAGTACACATCCTGGGCAATCAAAACCTTGTTTACCTTTTTGCCTTGTGGACCAGTTTGAGGAGTTACCAACTGCATACCGATGATGTTGGATGCTCTTTCTTTGACCTCGTCGAGGCTTTTTGCCAACTTCACACCTCCACCCTTTCCCCGGCCGCCTGCATGGATTTGCGCCTTGATGACCCACCATTGTGTGCCGGTCTGCGACTGCAATTCTTTGGCTGCGGCAACCGCCTGATCGGGGGTATCGGCTACAAGACCCTCTTGGATGGCAACTCCGAAACTTTTCAAAATCGATTTGCCCTGATATTCATGGATATTCATAATACGGATTGATTTTTATAGGTCCACGAAAGTACCCAAAAAAAACGACAAATGACAATGAACTCTTGCCTCGGAAATGACTCCATCCAAGCGACCAATATATGGCTAGAAAGGCGGGATTTTAGCACCTACCAAAAGTCGCTCAAGGTATAGATATTAATTACTCCAAAAACTCCGGTTGTTCGATGAATCATCATAAACCGAAAGGGAGCTGCAATGATTTCTATTTTCCGAAATCAGACCCATTCCAAAATAGATGGTTGACAAAAAACCTCCTACCCTTTTCTCAAATATTTCTTTGCCTGAGGAACAAACTCCTTCAAGTTCTTGATTCTCGTGTTGTCGCCAGGATGGGTACTTAGAAACTCTGGTGGTTTGGGTCCTTTGTTGATGTCAATCATTCGCTGCCAA
>JBKCHO010000080.1:0-28892 GCA_046302815.1 Bacteroidota bacterium
AAAGGTTCCAAAGAGCCAATGGCCGACAGAAGCAACGCTGCAATGGATCGCCGAGTGGATTTCAGCTTCGGCAGATAATACTCAAAATGACAATATTTGAAAGGGAGCCATCAAGGCTCCCTTTTTTTATGAAATAATTTAAAAAACTCCCATAAAACTATGCCTACGCAAACACTGACATTCAAAGAGTGTTTCGTTCCTGCCTGCGGCACTTCAATACATCCATCCAATAATGGAATTAGTTTCTCATCGACGCCTTTAACCTCATTTCCAAAAATCAAAGCAATTTTTGATTCTGAACCAAGCTGATCAAGTTGATCAAGAGCCAAGGACGAATCGGATTGTTCAACAGCGAAAACCACATATCCATTAAACTTTAGTTCCTGAATGGCCTCCTCTGTAATTGTATAGTGCTTCCAAAAAACTGTCTCTGTAGCTCCCAAGGCCGTTTTCAATATTTCCCTCTCGGGCGGCACAGCTGTGATACCACATAAGCATATCATTTCAATAGCGAATGCATCACTGGTTCTGAAAACGGACCCTACATTAGATCCACTGCGAACATTGTCCAAAATCAAGGTAACAGGAATTTTATCATTTAGCATGAAATCCTCCTTGGACTTCCTTCCAAGCTCTTCATTCTTCAAAAATCGCATACTGCAAGGGTTGATGACTATTTGTGTGAAAATGGTTTTGTAAAATTAGGTTATCTTAGCATTGGATGAATTTGAATGATCCATTTGATGAAACCCTCTGTTAAACAATCCAAAAAGGAGACATCCGCTGAGACGCCTTTGATGAGGCAATACAATTCCATCAAGGCCCAATACCCAGATGCTCTTTTGCTTTTTAGGGTTGGCGACTTTTACGAAACTTTCAACGATGATGCGGTTAAAACGGCTGCCATTTTAGGTATAGTCCTTACAAAAAGAGCCAATGGTGCTGCTGCGACGATGGATTTGGCTGGATTTCCACACCATGCTTTGGATACCTACCTACCTAAACTAGTACGGGCAGGACAGCGAGTGGCCATTTGTGACCAACTGGAGGATCCAAAAACCACTAAAACAATCGTAAAGCGAGGCGTAACCGAACTAGTTACCCCCGGTGTAGCATTTTCAGACAAAATACTTGATCATAAAAACAATAATTTTTTAGCAGTCGTTCACCACGGCGGGGATAAAGAAGGAATAGCCTTGTTAGATGTTTCAACAGGTGAATTTCTTTGTTCACAAGGATTGCCTGAACATATCGACCGCATCATACAGAATTTCATGCCAAGTGAAATTGTAGTATGCCGTTCAGAGTTGAAAAGGTCAGAATCTCGATTTGGTGAAAAAGCATATCTGTACCATTTGGATGACTGGGCCTTCGCAAATGATTTTTGTGAAGAAAAACTGCTCAAGCATTTTGGAACTGTATCATTGAAAGGATTCGGTATCCAAGATTTGGAACTTGCTATCATAGCTTCGGGTGCAGCCTTGCAATATCTTCATCAAAACCATCAGGAGCAAATCGCCCATATTTCCTCCATTTCCCGAATCGAAGAGGATTTGTATGTTTGGCTTGATCGTTTTACTATTAGGAACCTTGAATTGGTATCCTCACCAAATGAAAATGCAAAAACCCTGATTCAGGTTATCGATCATACCGTCTCGCCAATGGGCTCTAGATTGATGCGAAGATGGATTCTTATGCCCATCAAGGAAAAAGCCAGACTGGAGGAACGATTGCAAACAGTACATTTTTTCTTTGAAAACAGAGAACTGGCCCAAGGGATATCCGAACTCATCAGGGGAATGGGCGATTTAGAGCGAATGATATCAAGAGTCGCCATTCGCAAAATCACGCCAAGAGAACTGTTACAACTCAAAAAAGCGGTTCATGCCATCAGCCCATTGAAATCACATTGCCAGGATTCGAATATTCAAGTTCTATCGAGGATTTCCGACAAATTGAACCCATGCCTGGGTCTTGTAGAAATGCTTGAGACTACCTTGTCTGACGACCCTCCTGCACTTGTAGCAAAAGGTGGTGTGATTCGCAAAGGGGTTTCACAAGAACTGGATCGGCTTCGGGATATTTCCACAAATGGAAAAGACCATCTTTTGAGTATTCAAAAAAGGGAATCAGAAAGAACAGGTATTCCCTCACTTAAGGTAGCATTCAACAATGTGTTCGGTTACTTTATTGAGGTAACCAACGCCCATAAGGATAAAATCCCTCATGATTGGATGAGGAAACAAACACTTGTAAATGCCGAGCGGTATATCACCGCCGAACTTAAGGAGTATGAGGACACTATTTTAGGTGCCGAAGAGAAAATACATGCATTGGAAGAGAAATTGTATTCAGAATTAGTTGCTAAAACTGCTGATTACATTCTCCAAGTTCAAGCCAATGCATCCAGTGTTGCCAGATTGGATTGTCTCTTGAGTTTTGCTACCGCGGCACATGTAAATCAATACTCCATGCCCGTTATTGACGAGACCACCACTCTTGAGATAAAGGAGGGCAGACATCCCGTTCTGGAGAAGCAAATGAAACCCGGTGAAGCCTATGTTGCGAATGATTTGCATTTAGACCCGACAAGTCAGCAAATCATTGTCATAACCGGGCATAATATGTCAGGAAAATCGGCGATACTAAGGCAAACGGCCCTGATTGTACTGATGGCACAAATAGGCTGCTTTGTACCTGCAGCTTCAGCCAAAATAGGCTTGGTTGATAAGATTTTCACCAGGGTTGGAGCATCGGACAACATTTCCTCAGGTGAATCTACCTTCATGGTGGAGATGAACGAAACATCGAGCATTCTAAATAATATATCCGATAGAAGTTTGGTCATTTTGGATGAAATTGGAAGAGGTACATCGACTTATGATGGTATTTCCATCGCTTGGGCCATTGCCGACTATTTACATGAAAATCCTATAGCAAGACCCAAAACCCTGTTTGCTACCCACTATCACGAATTAAATGAAATCGCAGGAAGTCGTGATCGAATTAAGAACTTTCATGTTGCGGTAAAAGAAACAGGAAATAGGATTTTATTTTTACGCAAACTGGTACCTGGCGGAAGTGAACACAGTTTTGGAATTCATGTTTCACGAATGGCTGGCATGCCGCAAAGCATCATTGAAAAAGCACAAAGCTTGCTCAAACAATTAGAACAAAAAGCATTGGATTCTGGAAACGAGGTGCGAAATAAGGTCAAAAATCAAGAGGAGAAAATGCACCTCAGCGTTTTTAACCTGGATGATCCTGCTTTGGAGCGTATTCGAGACGAAATAAATGCCACGGATATTAACACATTGACACCCGTGGAAGCTCTAATGAAATTAAATGAAATTAAAAAGCTGATAATCAAAAAGTAACGGCAACCTATTATCTAGCAAAACGATTTTGATTTTTTTGATTTTGGATGTACATTTGCACTCACAAATCCGCGAAAGTAGCTCAGTTGGTAGAGCGCAACCTTGCCAAGGTTGAGGTCGCGAGTTCGAGACTCGTCTTTCGCTCTCAGAGAGCCCTTTCCTGAGAAAGGGCTTTTTCTTTTCCCATCGGCATTTTCACCTAGCCATTGGTGAAAATGTCAACGCCTTGCCTGGGTGGTGGAATTGGTAGACACGCAGGACTTAAAATCCTGTGATCCTAAAAGATCGTACGGGTTCGACCCCCGTCCCGGGTACAAAAAAGCCTTGCCATTATTGGCAAGGCTTTTTACATTCCATATTATAAGCTATTTCTTAACAATCTTGTAGTTACCAATATTTGTATCACCTGATATTATAGAAATAGTGTAGACTCCGCTACTCATTTGGAAGTCTGAAAAGTTGATGGTGTTTGCTCCAGAAGGAACATCCCGTATACTGGTTGACACCAAACGACCGTAAACATCGTAAAAGTCGAATCGCAAACTAGTGGCTTGCATTAATTGGAGTTCAATATTGATACCTTCATCATCAAAAGGATTCGGGTATATTTTAGTTGATACCTGGCCAACTGAGGGAATACCTGTGGATATAGTGCTTTGAACTTTCAACATAACCATTCCCAAATCCTCATTGATGGCCGAACTAAAAATCACTGTGCCGGCTAAAAGTATACGATCATCGTTCATTATACCCATGCCATTTGCCTCTTCTGGACTAACTGAAGAAGCAATAGATTGTGTTTTATAGCCTGTCGAATTGAATGTCAAATCCAATGTTCCTGTTGAATCCAACCTCACAGCAAGGAAATCACTGCTAGTAGAGGAACCTGAGTAACCGCCCAATATAATCTTCTGATCAGATTGAAATCCAATAGAGGTAAGTACAGATGGACTACCTATATTGAATACATAATTGCCATTGAGTCCGAAGGTTGCATCCACTGAGCCATTTTGAAGATATCGGTATATTACAATTGTTCCAGATGAGGTGGATACACCTAATAAAATCCTTCCTTGTGAATCCAAAGTAATAATCGGATTTTCTATGCTTTGACCTGGAATTGTTACTGCTCCTACTCCATTAAATGAATTGACCAGGGCACCAGTGGAGTCCATCATGACCAACATAACATTGGCACCGGCTTTACCACCAAAGATAAATCTCCCGTTGGGTAAACAGACCACTCCTGTAGCAAACTCGGCAGCACCAGTCGGATTGAATAATTTCTTTCCATCCTGATCAAAATCATTAGATAAGTTACCAGATGAGTTGATCTTCACCAAAGCAAAATCGTTGTCGATGGGTGTAAATCCTACGCGACATGCTCCTACAATGTAAATGTTTCCATATATGTCAATATCAAATGCCGAACCCAAATCAGGTTGTGTAAATGCACCGGTCATGTCAACGGTTCTTACACCTGATAAACCGAATGAATTGTCAATCGTACCATCAGGTAACAATCGGCATACAAACATATCCAATCCAGATGTTCCGGGTAAACCACCTGAGCATAAAGCAACAATACGACCTTGGTTATCCAGTTTAACAGAAGGAGTTTGCCCTCCTATCGATTGCTGGTCGCCCAATCCTACATTCGTAAAACCATCAAAATTGAATGAAGAATCCGGCGTTCCATCCGGATTTAATCTGACGAAACATAATTCAAAAAAACCTGTTGACGGTCTCTTACTCAACCCAACCATTATGATCTTCTGGTCGGGCTGTATAGCTACACCATAGCCTCTATCAATGTTGTTAAAAAAATTAAAAAGCAATAATCCGTCATTACTGAATGTTGAATCGGGCACAATGTTTTGTACCTGCTGTGATAATCCCCTAAAGCTTAGGAATTGCAATAAAATAAGTAGAATATATCTCATGGCTTTATTTTACAATAATTTTCAAAATTAACAATTTCATTAAATTAGAACACCCCCTTTTTGAATTCGCATATCAAACAGGTAAGGTTTCCATCAAATACACAATTTGTTGTCCACACTTGAAACATGAAAAAAGTACTTAGGAAAATCATTCTAACCGACAAAGAGTCTGATAAAACGCCTGCAGACGATGTCATCACTAAAAGAATCAATAACATAAAAGCAATTTGGCATAATGAACATCAGGATGATGTAGGTCTTGAAAAACTATTAAGGCTTTTTTTAGCGGCTTCACAATTCGCTTTCCCTGGTATTTATATCAAACAAGTCTTTTCAAAAAAGGGCATGGACTACCAGGAGCTTGCCATTGATATTTACATTCTTTTGAAAATTCTTTTCCCCTTTTACATAATTTACAACCAAACCCAACCTACATACATCATAACTTTTTTAATGGTGTGGCTTCTAATGGAAACCATACTATACATTTCTACTCTAGTTTTTGCATCTGACCTTTTCGACCGACCACGGTCATATAGGCGATCCATGTTGCTAATGTTCCTTGATTATGCCCAAATTGTTTTCAGCTACGCTTATTTATATACTTTGGGAAATCATTTGAACAAACCTCTTGAACATTGGTTTGATTCCATTTATTTCAGCGTTGTTACATCCGGAACTGTAGGATATGGCGATTATCATCCAGTTACCTCATTTGGAAAATTTCTAGCTTCATCCCAGATTATCATTTTCTTTATAATCGTAATGTTCCTGTTGAATTTCTTTTCGCACAGAATGGAACAAAAAGGATACTTTGGAAATAAACCATAAAAAAACCCGAACCAATTGGGCCCGGGTTAATGAGTAATTTGGGTTTTCTACTTATATATGACAGCCGTATTCGTATTGTAAAGCATGAATGACCAGATATCTGCTTGCTCTTCTATTGTTTTAGAGATTGGCTTACCAGCTCCATGCCCTGCTTTGACATCGATGCGAATCAACAATGGATTTTTATTTTCACGGCGTTTGTCTTGCAATTCAGCGATGTATTTGAACGAAGGGGCAGGAACGACCCTATCATCGTGATCAGCTGTAGTTACCATTACGGCAGGATATTCGGCTTTGGAGTTCACATTATGCAAAGGAGAATATTTGTACAAATTTGGAAAATGACTCGTAGTATCGCTGGATCCATATTCAACAACCCAACCCCAACCAACAGTGAACTTGTGGAATCGAAGCATATCCATAACTCCAACACCTGGAAATGCAACTTTGAACAAATCAGGCCTTTGGTTGATAACGGCTCCCACCAAAAGTCCTCCATTTGATCGACCCTCAAGAGCTAATTTTTCATTTGATGTATATTTTTCTTTGATCAAATATTCGGCAGCAGCAATACAATCATCGAACACATTTTGCTTTTTTTCCAACTTTCCTGCTGAATGCCATTTCTCACCATATTCACCACCTCCCCTTAGATTAGCCAAGGCGTAAACACCTCCATTTTCCAACAGTATAAGTCGCGAAGGGCTGAAGGATGGCGTTAAACTAATGTTAAAGCCGCCATAGCCATAAAGCAAAGTTGGATTCGTACCATCCAATTTAATGCCTTTTTTATGGACAAGGAACATGGGTACCTTAGTACCATCCTTGCTATTGTAAAAAACCTGCTTTGTTTCATATTCCTCGGGATTAAATTTGACTTCAGATGCTCTGAATAACTCCGACTTCCCACTTGAAATATCATACTTGTAGATGGTTGGAGGATAAACGAAGGATGTAAAACTGTAAAACACAACCTTATCATCAACCTTTCCTCCAAATCCGGATGCCGTGCCCAAAGTGGGGAATGTGATTTCCTTTTCCATTTTTCCATCAAAAGAATACTGGAAAGTCTTGGTGGTTACATCTCTTAGATAGCTAAGAAACAATTTACCACCAGCCGTAACTGCTCCTTGGAGTAAATCATTTTGCTCAGGAACCAAAGTTTGCCAATCGGTTTCAGATGGCTTCAACGGATCGATCAATATCACCTTTTGATTTGGCGCATTCTTGTCAGTTTGCACCATCAATTTGTCGCCAATATTATTTATGACCGAAGCGTTATCATCAAATCCTTTAAAAACAAGAGTGAAATCCTTTTGATCTTTTGATAAATCCTTGCAATACATTTCAGTACCATCAGTTCCCTGAGAAACATTGATTATCAAGAATCTTTCATCCTCGGTGGTTTCTGCCCCATAGTATCGCAAAGGAAATTTGGAATCAGAATAAACCAATTGGTCAGATGACTGTGGGGTTCCAATTTTATGATAGTACACCTTGTGGAACTCATTTTTGCCGGACAGCTCTTTCCCTTTGGCTGGCTCATCATAGCGACTATAATAGAAACCATCTCCTTTCCATGCTGCACCTGAAAACTTAACCCATTTCAATTCATCTTCCAATTTCTTTTTGGTTGCGATTTCAATAATGTGAATCACTTGCCAATCTGATCCAGCCATGTTTGTGGAATAGGCCATGTACTTGGAGTCTTTGCTGGCGCCAAGTAATGAAACCGCTGCTGTTCCATCTTCAGACATGGTATTGGGATCTAGGAATACCTCTGGCACACCATCCAAACCTTTTTGGTAATAGATTACAGATTGATTTTGCAATCCATCATTTTTGGAGAAAAAATAATATTCACCAACCCTGAAAGGTGATGAGTAACGGGGGTAATTAAAAATTTCCGTCAATCTATCTTTGATCTTATCACGAAATGGAATTTGCTCCAAATAGCCGAATGTAACTTTATTCTGAGCTTCTACCCAAGCTTTGACATCGGAAGCGGTGTCGTTTTCAAGCCAACGAAACGGGTCTTTTACTACAGTACCATGATAATCGTCGGATACAGAATCATTCTTGATAGTGTTTGGATATTCGACAGGAATTTGTTTGTAAGCCATTGGTGTCTTTTGATCTTTACTAGAGTCTCCGCATGCAATGGCGAATAAGCTACATACAGCAACAAGTAATTTAAGTTTTTTCATTTGGTCGATTTATGAAGGTTTTGATTCAGTTTCTAAATGCATAGCTCACGATATTGGCACCCATCTTCAAAGCTTTACTCCTTGTTTCTGGAGAATCCTTGTGCACATCTGCGTCCTCCCAACCGTCGCCAAGATCGGTTTCTACCGTGTAGTAGCAAACCAATCGACCATTGTAGATGAGGCCTAATCCAAGCGGCGCCTTATTGTCGTGTTCATGAACTTTTGGCAACCCGTTAGGAAATTGGAATTTTTGAGTGTAAATGGGATGATTGGTTGGCAATTCAACAAAATCCAATTCTGGGAAAACCTTTTTCATTTGTGGCCGAACAAATTGATCTAAACCATAATTATCATCAATGTGGAGAAAACCTCCTGAAACCAGATAGCTCCGCAAGTTTTCAGCCTCTTTTTGGGAAAACACTACATTACCGTGACCGGTCATGTGGATGAATGGGTAGTTATATATCTCGGGCGAACCAACTTCAACAATAGACTGCTTGGGATCGATGTTGGTGCCTAAATTTTCGTTGCAAAATCGAATAAGATTCGGAAGAGATGTTTCCAAGTTGGCATACCAATCCCCTCCTCCGCCGTATTTAAGCAAAGCAATTCGCAACGGTGTTGCAGTACCAGCGGGGTTGGAATAGGTTAATAAAAGCAACAAAAAAAAGGCCTTGAAAGTATAGATCATGTAGCGAAATTAGTGATAGCAAGTTTCATTTGTTGTAATTGTTATTGCGCATAATCACCAATGTCAGCGCGGCATAAAGTGCGGCTGTTTCAGTACGGAGGCGGTTTGAACCCAGTGTAATGGGAAGCCATCCCAAAGAAAGGGCTCTTGCTACCTCGGTTGGAGTAAAATCACCTTCTGGACCAATCAAAACTGTTGGATTCAGCTTTGATATGGTATCAAAATTGGATATTTCTGTCTTAAAACCTTCTAAACAATGCGCTATCATACCTGTTTCAGAAATTGAAAGGAAATCATCAAAAGTTTGCGGTTCTTCTATCACAGGAAACCATGGATTCATACTTTGCTTGCATGAGGAAATTATCAATTTGTTCACTCTGTCCATGTTAATTCTGTTCCGCTCGGTCCTTTCAGAAAATATTGGAAAAATTCTGTTCACGCCGATTTCAGATGCTTTTTCAACAAACCACTCAAACCTATCACTAGATTTGGTTGGAGATACAGCAAGGTTAATCGATTTTACCTGGGGGGGAATTTTTTTACTAGATACAATTCGAAGAAGTCCCTGCTTGGGAGATAGGCTTAATATTTCGCATTTATATTCGAATCCTTTTCCATCCAAAACACCTACACTATCTCCGACCCGTAACCTTAAAACTCTGGAAGCATGATTTGCTTCAATATCGTCGAGAACTATCGAATCTGGTCCTACTTGGTTGGAGTAAAAAAAGTTCATCGATTTGGTAGCATAGTATGAATAGTGGCTGCAAAATAACTAACCAATTAGCAATATCGAATTTAAAAATACATAACCAATTGATTTACTGCACTTAATACATACGGAGATTTGTTGAAATAAATTAGCTCGATTTTGGTTAAAATTAAAACTCATGTCTATCTTTGCAATAGACCGCATTGCGTTTACAAATAATTGGTTATCAAATAGATGAAACTTCGTTATTTCGGCCACTCTTGTTTCACAGTCGAGAAAGATGGAGCAATACTGCTATTTGATCCTTTTGTTAGATCAAATCCACTTGCTCAACATATTGATATCGAAGATATTAATCCGAATTTCATATTTATTTCACATGCCCACGAGGATCATTTGGCAGATGCAGTCGAATTGGCTCTTAAATCCAATGCCACAACTGTGAGCAACTTTGAAATAATCAATTGGCTTGAATCAAAAGGTCTGAGCAATACGAAAGCATTGAATATTGGAGGAACCATAAAAGCAGGTGCTTTCGATGTCAAATGTGTCCAGGCCATACATTCCAGCTCTTTTCCCGATGGGGGATATGGCGGAACAGCCATGGGGTTCATTGCTTCATCAACCCATGAAAGTTTCTACTACTCTGGAGATACTGGTATATTTGGAGACATGACTCTTATTGGAGAATTCAACCGTTTGGATTTTGCTGTATTTCCAATTGGAGGAACCTTCACGATGGATTCAACCGATGCCATAAGGGCAGCCAAATTATGCAAGGTTTCCAAAGTAGTTGGAGTTCATTACAACACCTTCTCTCCCATCAAAATTGATTTGAATACCGTCAAAAAACAATTTGAAGAAAGTAATATCAAACTGATACTACTTGAAATAGGACAAGAAATTGAACTTGAATAATAAATCAAATAATTATGAAAAACTCAATTCCAATGCTGTCATTAGGTAGAATACTTGTTGTGATAGTTTGCATTCCGTTGCTTATTTCAGGGTGCGGAGAAAAGAGCACATACTACAAACTTTCAGAAGCCGATATGGAATGGCTTCACTACGACAACGAACAAATCCTCTACTTTAAATCCACCTCTACCGAAGTTACTAGATTTGATGTTATCATAAGGGTCAAATCATATAATTTGGAAGGCAACACATATTCTGAATTCACTGGTGCGGACATCACCCAATATCAAGACACAACTATAGTTTTTGCTGGTGATAACAAAGGAAAATTGCTTATCAGCAAGGTAGAAGAATCTTTATCGGTTTCTAAAAGCTGGCCTCATTTTCCCATCAAAGATGCCCAACTGAATAACCTGCCACAATCTCAAGTAAATATAAATGGTTTGAATTTCGGTGATATTATTATTCTGGATGGATCCGCATTAACCGATACCCGCAACTACATATCAAAACTTTGGATAAGCAAGTCCCTTGGAGTCGTTCAATATGAAGATACCAACGGAACCATTTGGACCAGAGTATTCTGATAAAACACATAAAACCTGAAATGGGAAAAACCATATCCATAGCAAATCAAAAAGGAGGGGTAGGAAAAACCACTACCGCCATCAACCTTGCAGCTAGTTTGGCTGTCTTGGAATTCAAAACCCTTCTTGTTGATGCAGATCCACAAGCGAATTCCACTTCAGGTGTAGGATTTGATCCTCGCAATGTAAAAACGAGCATCTATGAGTGCATCATCAATGAAGTGCAGCCAAAAGATATCGTTCTTGAAACCAGTACCCCCAACCTTTTCCTACTTCCATCGCACATCGATTTGGTTGGAGCCGAAATTGAAATGATCGGTTTACCAAACCGAGAATACATGATGAAAACGGTTCTTGAAAAAATCAAGAAGGATTACGACTTCATCATTATCGATTGCAGTCCATCTTTGGGTCTTATAACCATAAACTCTTTAACCGCCTCCGATTCCGTTATCATTCCAGTACAATGCGAATACTTTGCTTTGGAAGGTCTTGGAAAATTATTGAACACCATCAAAATTGTTCAAGGTAGATTGAATACCGAATTGGAAATCGAAGGAATTTTACTCACAATGTACGACACACGACTTCGTTTGTCTAACCAAGTCGTAGAAGAAGTCAGGACACATTTTCAGCAAATGGTATTTGACACCATCATACAAAGGAACACCAAATTAGGCGAAGCTCCGTCTTTTGGACAAACCATTATCATGCATGATGCATTCAGTAAAGGTGCTGTGAATTACCTGAATTTAGCAAGAGAATTGTTACAAAAGAACAACATGACTGCTATCCCGTCGGCTGATAAAATCATTAACAGTGAAGATCCAGAGGATGAAATCTCGGATTAATCCATAAAAAGAATAATAAATTGAGCACTCCGAAAAAATCCGCCTTAGGAAAAGGGTTAGGCGCTTTGTTATCCAATGCGGAAACAGACATAACCACCAAGACTACCACCGGTCCTACTCCATCCAACCAAGGTGTTGCAGCAAATATTCCATTGTCACAAATCGAGGTTAACCCGTTTCAACCTAGAAATGATTTTGACACCAACGCGTTGAATGAACTTGCGGAATCAATCAGACACCAGGGTATCATTCAGGCTATAACTGTAAGAAAAGTTTCTATCGACAAATACCAGATTATTTCCGGTGAGAGAAGATTCAGGGCCAGTAAACTTGCAGGATTGGAAACCATTCCCGCTTACATCCGCATCGCCAACGATCAGGCGATGTTGGAAATGGCGTTGGTAGAAAACATTCAGAGGGAAAATCTGAATCCAATTGACATTGCCATAAGCTACAAAAGACTTTTGGATGAATGTAAACTCTCACAAGATGAAGTTTCCGAAAAAGTTGGCAAAGACAGAACTACTGTCACCAACTACATCCGCTTATTGAAATTACCGCCGAAAGTCCAAGATGCTATTCGTGAAGGAAAAATCAGTATGGGGCATGCCAGGGCTATCATCAACATAGATGATGTTGGCACCCAATTGCTAATTCTAAGCGAAATTCTAACCAAAGGAATAACGGTTAGAAAAGTTGAAGAAATGGCTCGTAACAGCAGTACGAGAAAGAAAGCAGCTGATAAAAATCCTGGCAAAAGCATCTCTGTTGCACTAAGGGATGTAGAGAAAAGACTCGAGGGTCTGTTTGAGACCAAAGTAGAAATCAAAACCGGAGCAAAAGGATCCGGAAAGATCATGGTCTCCTATTATAGCACCGACGACTTAAACAGGATTTTGGACCTATTGGATCATTGAACCATTTTCCACCCCCCAACATGATTCGATTTTTATCCGCTTTTTTTTTGGTGATTTTAAGCCATCAACAAGGATTTTGTCAGATTGAAAAAAGAGAAAGGCTACTTTCCCCAAAAAAAGCGACATTGATGTCGACCATTCTTCCAGGGGCAGGCCAAGCCTATAATCGGAAATATTGGAAAATACCGATCATATACGGAGGTTTTGCGGGGTTAGCCTACGCCATAAATTACAATAACAAGCAATACCGGGAATATAAAAGATCCTATTCTTCAAGATTGGATAATGACATTACCACTATAGATCCGTATGTTGGTATTTATTCAGACAACGACTTAGTGACTCTAAAAGATTTTTACAGACGAAACAGGGATTTGAGCATCGTAGGTTTGGGATTATTGTATGTATTAAACATCGTAGATGCATCTGTTGATGCCCATTTGTTCGAATTCAATGTAAATGATGACTTATCCCTTCATGTTACACCCATAACAGGAACAAACATGTTGGCTGGGGTTGGACTTCGACTTGGATACCGATGAGTATGAAAATCGCACTTATAGGATATGGAAAGATGGGCAAAGCCGTTGAAAGCGCTGCCATTAAATCCAATTGCCAAGTTTTTGTTGCCTCCAAATCAAGTTTGGAGCCCATAGATTTGGATGTATTAAAATCATCAGATGTTGCAATTGAATTCACAAGACCAGATGCAGTTGTAACCAATCTATTATGTTGCTTGGAAAGCAATATACCCGTTGTAACCGGAACAACCGGCTGGAATTCAGAATTCGAAAATATTCACGATTTATTCACCTCAAAAGGTGGATGTTTGTTCTCTGCAAGTAATTTCAGTATTGGAATGAACATGGTCTTTGAATTGAACGCGTTGTTATCTAAATGGATTTCAAAATACGATGAATACCATCCGGTCATAGACGAAATTCACCACTTACAAAAGATTGACAAACCCAGTGGCACTGCTCTAACACTTGCTGCAGATTTAATTAAAAACCACAATCATTACCTAACCTGGAAACTTCACTCCGAAGGAGAAGCTACTCCTGAAAAAAACCTACCCATACATTCACATCGTAAAGAGGGAGTGGTTGGAACCCACGAAGTCTCTTGGAAATCCCCCATCGATTCGATCACTATAAAGCATGAAGCTTATAGCCGGGAAGGATTTGCCACAGGTGCTTTGGCCGCAGCGAAATGGGTAATCGGTAAAAAGGGAGTTTTTGGTATGAAGGATATGTTATTTTCAAAATAAACGATATGAATTGGAAAATCTGGAAGAAAAGCGATAAGCCAAAAAGCAAAACAAGAGAATGGATTGATGCCATTGTTTTCGCCGTAATTGCTGCAACTATTATTCGAACCTTTCTTTTTGAGGCATTTACCATTCCTACTCCATCCATGGAAAAAAGCCTGTTGGTAGGTGATTATCTATTTGTATCCAAAATTCATTATGGGGCTAGAACTCCCATGACTCCCCTATCGTTTCCCTTCGCCCACCAAGAGCTACCTGTGATTGGTGGCAAGTCGTACTCAGAGGCTTTAAAGCTACCCTATTTCCGTATACCAGGATTTCAAAAAATCAAGAACGATGACATCGTGGTATTCAATTATCCAATGGAAGATGATAGACCTATTGACAAGCAAACCCACTACATCAAAAGATGTATCGCAATTCCTGGTGATACCATCACTCTTAATGATGGAATCGTAACAGTGAACGGCAAAATCAGAAAAATTCCCGATGGAGGTCAATATATGTATGAGGTTCAAACCGAAGGAACTGGATTGAATCCAAGATATATTGAGAAAATTGGGGCGTCAGATGCAGGTCCAGGTATGGAGGAGGGATCTTACAGGCTATTCATGACTGAACAAGCGGCAAGTGAACTTAGAAAAATCCCAAATGTTAAAAGCGTAAAGCAATTCATTGCACCTAAAGGTGTTTACGAACCCTATGTCTTCCATGGTAACCCATCTATACCTTGGAATGTCGATAACTTCGGTCCGTTGTTTGTCCCGTCTAAAGGAAGCAAAATACAACTTGACTCAACAACCGTGTCGCTATACGGCAGGTGTATCACCAAGTACGAGGGGAATAAACTTGAAATGAAAAACGGCATCTTTTTCATTAACGATAAAGCATCCGACTCATATACTTTCCAGATGGACTACTATTTCATGATGGGAGATAACAGACACAACTCAGCCGATTCGAGATTTTGGGGATTCGTTCCAGAGGACCACATCGTAGGAAAAGCAGTTATTATTTGGATGTCAGCAGACCCTGAAGAATCAATTTTCTCCAAAATAAGATGGAGTCGGATTTTCAACCTGATTCATGATTGAAAAATTTTCTCAAACCATTTTCTGCCTTTTGATCAAATAGGATTGCAAGACATTTCGGAACCCATCATGGATGTCCGATTCGACAAAATCAATCCTGTATTGAGCACATTTAAGCATCAATTCGTTCCTGTAAGCGTTGATTTTCTGCAAATAAAAATCCTTGACGCTATTTGCATGTACCTTAACAGAATCTCCTGTCTCAACATCTATGAATCGATAGGGTCTGTTCTGAAAATCGAATTCCATCTCTAGTTTCTTATCAACCACATGGAACAGCACTACTTCATGCTTATTGTATTTCAAATGCTGTAATCCACTGAACAAACTATCCATATTGTTGCTCTCCATCATATCACTAAAAATCACCACCAGTGACCGCCTATGTATAGATTCCGCAATCCTATGCAATGCATCAGCAGCAGCAGTTCCTTTGCGGATGTCATCTGAAGTCAATAATGACTCCTCCAATTTCATCAGCAGTAACTTGTGATGCATGGTGCTGGAACGGGCTGGTGTGTTAACCTCCAACTCATCTGAGAAAAGACTCAATCCTACAGCATCTCGTTGCATTTTCAAAAGATGCATGAGTGAGGCTGCTGCATGTACTGCGAAAGTGATTTTGTTGTAGGTACCCCTAGAAAGTTGATCTCTTCTAGGGAAATGCATACTCGACGAGTTGTCGATAATGATTTGACAACGGAGGTTGGTTTCCTCCTCATACCGCTTTACAAAAAGCTTGTCGGTTCTACCAAAAAGTTTCCAATCGATATGTCGAGTGGATTCTCCTGTATTATATAACCGATGTTCTGCAAACTCGACAGAAAAGCCATGAAAGGGGCTTTTGTGAAGGCCTGTAATGAAACCTTCAACCACCTGTCTCGCCAACAACTCAAGTTGACCAGTTTGATTTACCTCTTGTTGGTTAATGGTCATACAATGATTAGGAAGAACAATAAATCTGGCTTGAAATTGATATCAAACCAAAGCCTTCAATTTATCAGCCAATACGCTTTTAGGAGCAGCGCCAACATGTTTGTCGACGACCTGACCACCTTTGATAAACAATAGAGTTGGGATATTACGAATGCCGAAACGGGTGGAGATTCCAGGGTTGCTATCCACATCTACCTTGCCAACGACAGCTGTTCCAGCAAAATCACTGGAAATTTCTTCCACAACTGGACCTACCATACGGCAAGGACCACACCATTCTGCCCAAAAATCAACCAATACGGGTTTGTCGGATTTCATTACTAATTCTTCAAAATTGGAGTCGGTTAACTCGATAGCCATAATTTTATTGTTTGAGTGATTTATATTGTTGTTTTTACAAATGTATCAATAAAGATACCAAGGCCTGAATTATGCCACCTTGTCAGGTATCTATTCGATAAGTTAATTCTGGAATTTGATCCAACCTGGAAAACAGCTGATTTGAAAAATTGACTTTCAGCGTTTTGGAGGTCATTTCAAGTTTGTTTTCGTTTTGCCGGACATGTATTCGAACAGGCAGTTTACCAGGGTTTTCAACCAAAAGTCCGTGCAAATTATCTATAAAATCATCGTTCACCTGCTCCAATCCAACTTGAATAGAAAGAGCCTTAGACATATCGTTACCAACATCAGGCAACATCTTTATTGATATAATCTTCAATTCCAAATTTGTTTCATCCTTGTACCTTTGTTGAACTTTGGCCTTCACATACAAGAAATACTCCTTTTCCATGTACTTCTTGTTCTTCAGATAATCGTCCGAGAATATAGCTAGCTCAAACGACCCGGTATAATCCTCCAAGGCCATAATACCAAATGGCTTTCCAGTTCGAGTCATTCGGTGCTCGGCAGAGGTTACGATACCTGCAAAGCATATTTCACGATCTAAAAATCTTGGAAGGTCGGCAAGGTCGCTAACCTCAATATTGCAGAACATTTCCATCTCCTTGCGGAAGGAGTCCAGAGGATGTCCTGAAACATAAAAACCTACCACATCTTTTTCAAATCTCAATTTTTGCAACTCCGACCAGGGTTGTGATGGTTGGAATTTGGGTGCAGGCATCTCTACATCCGAGGCGTCCCCGAAAAGGGATACTTGAAGAGATTGCTTTGAATCTTGCATTCCATTTCCGTAACGAATGGCTTTTTCCAAATTGGTTGTATTTCCATCCTTGGCATCTTTCTCGAACCACATGGCGCGGTGTGAAGCGGTATCGAAATCAAATGCTCCAGCCATAACCAGACTCTCCAAACATCTTCGATTCACATTTCTAAGATTGACTCGGGCAACGAAATCCAGCAGGTTTTTATAGAATCCAGTGGCCTCTCTCTCGGCAATCAAAGCCTCAACAGCAGCCTCTCCAACACCTTTGACGGCTCCAAGACCGAAGCGAATTTCTCCTTTGGAGTTTACAGAAAACTGCAATAATGACTCGTTTACATCGGGACCTAAAACCTTTAACCCCATTCGCTTGGCCTCCTCCATAAAGAAGGTAATTTTTTCGATATTGGAAAGGTTATGTGTCATCACCGATGCCATAAACTCAGCAGGATAGTGCGCTTTAAGGTATGCTGTCTGGTATGCAACAAAAGCATAACAAGTGGAGTGAGACTTATTGAAAGCGTACTGTGCAAAGGCCTCCCAATCCGTCCATATTTTTTCACAAGTCTTGATCTCGTGTCCACGATCTCTACACCCATCCATGAATTTGGATTTCATTTTGTTCAACACTTCGATTTGCTTTTTACCCATTGCTTTTCGAAGTGTATCGGCATCTCCTTTGGTGAAACCAGCCAATTTCTGTGATAGCAACATCACTTGCTCTTGATAAACGGTTACACCGTAGGTTTCTTTAAGATACTCCTCCATCTCCGGAAGGTCATATGCTACAGCCTGCCTTCCCTGTTTACGGGAAATATAGAGCGGGATATATTCCATGGGTCCTGGTCGGTACAGGGCATTCATCGCTATAAGATCTTCAAACTTATCGGGCTTGAGTTCCTTCAGGTATTTCTGCATGCCAGTCGATTCGAACTGAAAAGTTCCGTTCGTTTCTCCTTTTTGGTATAGGGCGAAAGTCTTGGAATCATCAAGAGGGATATCGTCTATATCAATGGATACACCATGGTTTTTTTTAATTAGTTCTAAGGCCGATTTGATGATGGTAAGGGTTTTAAGTCCTAAAAAGTCCATTTTTATGACACCAGCATCCTCGATGACCTTACCTTCGTATTGCGTGATTAGCAAATCCGAATCCTTGACAGTAGCTACTGGAATCAACTCCGTGAGATCTTTGGGAGCTATGATGATACCAGCGGCGTGAATACCGGTGCCACGGACAGACCCTTCCAATATCAATGCTTCCGTGATGGTTTTAGATCTTAGATCATCTCCTTTGTGGATTTCCCTCAGCTTTTTGATGTTTTGTATATCATCAGGCCCCAATTGATCTTTCTCCTTCAATCCGTCGCCACCCTCGTATGGAGCATTCATTACTCGGTCTAGTGAGATTCCTGCTTTATCAGGTACAAGTTTAGCCAAGGCATTGGCATCTGAAAGCGGCAAATCCAAAACCCGCGCTACATCCTTGATACTCATTTTGGCTGCCATCGAACCGTAGGTCACGATTTGTGCTACTTGTCGCTTACCGTATTTTTCAACGACATAATCAATCACCCTCTGCCGACCATCATCATCGAAATCGGTATCGATATCAGGCATAGACTTTCTGTCGGGGTTTAAAAACCTCTCAAAAAGCAGGTTGTATTTGATGGGGTCTATGTTGGTGATGCCCGTACAATAAGCTACAGCGGAACCAGCTGCCGATCCACGACCTGGACCTACGAAAACGCCCATATCCTTTCCAGCTTTTACAAAATCGGCCACTATAAGAAAATACCCAGCAAAACCCATTGTGCGAATGGTGTGCAGTTCAAAATTCAATCGCTCCTCCAGTTCCTGTGTAAGATCACCATACCTTTTTTTAGCTCCTTCATAGGTAATGTGCTTCAAGTATTCATCCTGGTTAACGAAACCAGATGGTATTTCGTAATTGGGTAGAAGGATGTCTTTTTTCAGGTCGAGCAGTTCAATCTTGTCGACGATATGAGCAGTATTGTCAATGGCCTCAGGATAGTCGGAAAAAAGCTCCGACATTTGGTCGTGAGTTTTGAAAAAAAACTGATCGTTAAAGAAAGCGAACCTGGTTCCTTTAGCCTGAAGTTCATCATCAGAGAACTCCTTTGCAGTTGGCGTGCTTTGTTTCTCTCCGGTATTTATACAAAGCAGGATATCGTGGGCGTTTGAATCTTGCTGTTCAACATAGTGGGAGTCATTGGAGGCAATGATCCTTACATTATATTTCATGGCGAGCTTGAGCAAGGTCTTGTTGACCTGTTCCTGCTCTGGAATACCGTGCCGTTGCAATTCCACATAATAGTCATCACCAAAAAGATCAAGCCACCATCGGAATTCTTTTTCTCCTTCTTCCTCTCCGTTTTTGAGTATGGTCTGGGGAACCAATGCACCCAAACAACAAGTGGTTGCAATCAATCCTTTGTGATACTGGACAATCAAATCCTTATCAATACGAGGGTACTTTCCATAAAGCCCTTCCATATATCCTAAGGAGCACAATTTGGAGAGATTCCTATAGCCCTCCTCGTTTTTTGCGAGAAAGAGTTGATGAAACCTTCGATCACGATCCTCCTTGGTGAAAACCCTCTTATGACGATTATCAACTAAGTAAAATTCACAGCCAACTATTGGCTTGACCTTAGGTTTGCCGTTTGCATCTTTATGTTTATAGGCTTCGGAAACGAATTGAAAAACCCCAAACATGTTGCCATGGTCTGTGATGGCCATGGCAGGCATGCCTTCAGCTGCAGCTTTTTTGTAGAGTTTGGAAATATCAGCTGCTCCATCCAGTAAGGAGAACTGCGTGTGTACATGCAAGTGTGAAAATCTATTCATGGGAGGAAAAGGGCGTTAAAACACCACTGTTGTAAAGATAACACAACTAAAAAATTAGTTGCGGATTGTTCATAAATCACACCTACAAAAAGCCCGAAAGCCCGGCGAGTAATACTCCACCGGGCTTTCTATGGGATGTCATTGAGCGTTTTAACCGATTATTTAACCATAGGCATTGTTTTATTTGATCAACGATTCAAAAGTAGCCTCATGTTGAATCTGAAATTCGCCTTTTCAATTGGAATTGTCCCATTTGTAAGATTTATCTGAGATGTCCACCATAAAACTGCTTTAATTGTTGATTATCTTACATTTACACCCATGGGCGCTTTCCCAAACAATGTAAGAAACAGTTACTCACTGCCCTGAAACACATAAAATAATTCAAACACGGTACCAAGTTATTGCTTGTTTAAAAACATGGCAATGCAATGACTCCTATTTTCATTACACATTGGTAGATTTGAGCCCAACAGATATCCCGAAAACATGAAAAAAATCCTAACCATTTTTATGCTTGCCGTAATTTTTCACGGAAGTGCTTTGTCTCAGACCATTTTTGATGTGAGGTTTTCCAACCCATCCAGCCATTACGCCGAAATAGACATGCATTTGAAAGATCTCAAAGAAGACTCAGTTGATGTAAAAATGCCGGTTTGGATACCCGGCTCATACATGGTTCGAGAATTCACCAGAAATGTTGAGGGTTTCAAAGTCATAGGAACGGATGGGTCGAAACCTAGATTCAAAAAGGTTCGAAAAAATATATGGCGGATTTATAACGACTCCACCAAGGCCATTACCGTAAGTTACCGTGTTTATGCATTTGAGTTAACCGTTCGAACAAGCTTTATTGACTCCGAGCAAGCATACATCAATGGTCCTTCCTTCTTCATGTATACGGAAGAGGCTCGAAATCAAGCATACATGATTAACTTTTTTCCAAAGTTTGAGTGGAGTAAAATTTCAACTGGTTTACAATCTTACGGTGCGAATAAGTGGACCCGTATAGCCGAAAATTACGACCAACTTGCTGATTGCCCGATTCTAATTGGGAACCAGGATGTGTTCACCTTTGATTACAATGGTATTCCACATCACATTGCCATGATGGGAAAAGCCAATTATGACCGAGACAAACTGAAGGCAGACTTTTGGAAAATTGTAGATGTCTGTACCAAAATTTATGGTGAAAATCCCAACAAGGAATACACCTTTATTGTGCACAATGTCCCCTCAGGAGGAGGTGGTTTGGAACACATGAATTCTACATCTGTCATTACAAGAAAGGACTCCTACGAACAAGAGAAAACCTACAAATCTTTCTTAAGCCTTATAGCTCACGAGTATTTCCATTTATGGCATGTAAAACGACTAAGACCCATACAGCTAGGGCCTTTCGACTATGAGAACGAGAATTATACTACTCAGCTTTGGTTCTTCGAAGGATTCACCAGTTACTACGACGACTACATTTTGCATCGCGCAGGTTTTTATGATCGGAAAGAATATCTGGCTTTGGTGACAGACAATCTTCAAGCGGTTATGAATACCCCAGGAGATTCAGTACAATCTTTGGCTGAATCCAGTTTTGATGCTTGGATCAAATTCTATAGGCCCAACGAAAACTCAAAAAATGCAACTGTTTCATATTACACCAAAGGAGGTATTGTGGGTATGCTAATGGATATAGATATCATAAATACCACTAAAGGTGCTAAGAACATGGATGAGGTGCTCCGATATCTGTACAATGAATATTATAAAGCCAAAGGCCGAGGCATAACCGACGAAGAGCTCATGAATGCATTTGAAACCGTTACGGGCAAAAGCTACAAGGAGTTTTTCGAAAAATACATTTTCGGAACAGAGCGTCTTCCCTATGAAGAGATGATGGCTCTAGCTGGTGTAACGGTTAAAAGGACAGATGGTGCAAGAGAGCCTGTTGGATACCTGGGGGCAACTTTCACCCAATCGGGAAGCAAACTACTCGTTTCTCAAGTTGAACGAGGATCCGCAGCTTGGAACCAAGGATTGAATGTAAATGATGAGATTCTGGATGTAGATGGAAAAGAACCTGGACAAGTAAAAGAGCATTTGGCTACAAAAAAACCAACGGAGGCTGCTATATTCCGTATAATGAGAGCAGGTAACCAAAAAAGTTTCGCCATCGTACTTGGTGATAATCCAAATATGGAACTGCAATCTGAAATTTTTCAAAAAACAGATAAAGACCAATCAATCGTATTGGAGAAATGGCTTATGCCATGAAATTAAGGTTTTGGTCCACTACCATTATTTTGATGCTTTTGATGCGTCAAAATATATGCTTGTTCGCGCAGGATATAAAGACACTGAACGAAAACAACATCTCGGTTAGTTGGGAACAGGCCATTTACTGGTATGGTCATCTTGATTCAATACACAACAATGCAAAACTGATTCAAGTTGGAGGCACAGATGTTGGAAAGCCACTTCACTTATTCATCATTTCTGAAGATGGCTTGTTCGAACCGGACCAAATCAAAAAACAGAAAAAGCTGGTCGTTTTCATCAATAATGGAATACATCCGGGTGAACCCGATGGCATCGATGCTTCCATCAGGCTCTCAACTCAGCTTTTGAGTCCGAAGGCAAAATCACCCAAGGATATCGTAATATGCATCATTCCCGTCTTCAATGTGGATGGTTCATTGAATGGCGGTTGCTGTACTAGGGCCAACCAAAACGGACCGATAAACCAGGGATTCAGAGGAAACGCACGAAATCTGGACTTGAATCGCGATTTCATAAAGTGTGATTCGGAAAACGCCCGTTCATTGGCTAGGATATTCAGATCTTGGGATCCGGATGTGTTCATTGATACACATGTTAGTAACGGAGCCGATTACCAACATGTGATGACTCTCATTTCAACCCAACACGACAAATTGGGAGGAGAGGCTGGCAGATACTTGAAAAGCACCTTTACACCTGCACTCTTCAAGGCTATGAAGAAAAGAGGTTTTCCCATGGCTCCATATGTTAGCACCAAAAAATACGATACGCCGCCTGAAAACGGCATATACGGCTTCATGGAGACCCCGAGATATTCAACAGGTTATGCGGCACTTTACAGTTCATTTGCTTTTGTTACAGAAACACACATGCTAAAACCATTCCCTAAAAGAGTGGAAGCAACCCTCGCTTTGTTAGAGGAGTTCATACGGTTCTCAGAAGAAAACAAGGATTCCATTTTGGAAATTCGAAAAGCAACTCGTTCTTATTTCATGAAAGCGGATTCAATGTCATTAGAATGGAAAGTAGATACGAACCAAGTTGAAATGGTTGAGTTCGATGGATATGAACCCGTTTACCGAAAGAGTGAGGTTACAGGTCTGGAGCAATTGTATTACAACCGCAACGAGCCATTCTCCAGAAAGATTCCATTTTTTGATCGCTATATTGGAAATAACAAGGTCATCATCCCTGAATTTTACATCCTACCCCAAGCATGGAGAGAAATAGTGGAAAGGATGAATTTGAACCAAGTCAAAATGTATAGGTTGGCAAATGATACGGTTTTGGATCTATCCGCATACCAAATTGGTTCATACAAGACCTCATCAAACCCCTACGAGGGACATTACATTCATTCCGAAACCGAGATAACTGAACAAATTCAAAAAATTCGATTATTCGCAGGTGATTACTTCATTCCCGTTGACCAACCCTCTTGCAGGTATATCGTTGAAACTTTGGAGCCCAAAGGTCCCGATTCGTTTTTTTCGTGGGGTTTCTTTGACTCCATTCTTCAACAGAAAGAATGGTTTTCATCATATGTTTTTGATGGGATGGCCTCTGAAATTTTGGCAAAAAATCAGGAGTTGAATGAACGATTCCAAAGAAAAAAATCAGAAGACTCAAAATTCGCATCATCCTCATTTGATCAGCTTTATTTCATTTATAAAAATTCGGAGTGGTTCGAGAATCTGAATCGATATCCCGTTTATAAATTGGGCAAGGGAATCCACAGTGATTTAATAGATAAACAACTTATTAAGTAATCAATTGAATATCATGGTTTTGTAACCCTTTTGCAGACTCCAAATCCAAACGAGTTGTAAAAAGAGCAAAAAACTTGATTTAGAATGGATTATTTCGCACCTTTGCGCCCCCAAAACTTGGAGAATTGGGGTTATATTAAGTCTAACTATTTAAAGCAAACCAAAAATGCCAGCTAAAATCAGATTACAGCGACATGGTAAAAAGGGTTATGCCTATTACCACATTGTGGTGGCGGATGCACGTGCTCCTAGGGATGGTAAGTTTATTGAGAGGATTGGATCTTACAATCCCAATACGAACCCAGCCACTATTGAAATCAACAGCGACAAAGCTGTGGAATGGCTTCACAATGGAGCCCAACCCACCGATACTTGTCGAGCCATCCTTTCTTACAAAGGAGTTCTTTTCCGTCATCACCTTCAGCAAGGTGTGAGGAAAGGTTCTATCACGCAAGAGGCCGCAGATGCCAAGCTCGCTGCCTGGGAAGCCGAAAAGTCAACTAAAATCGGTGACAAGACAAGCAACCTTGCCAACGCCAAGCGTGAAGATGCCAAAAAGCGCATGGCTGAGGAGCAGAAAGTCAGAGAAGCCCGTGCGGCTGCTATTGCAGCTAAACTTGCTGCTGCTGAATCAGCTCCAGCATCCGAAGAAAGTGCAGAAGCCCCTGCTGAAGGTGGCGATGCTCCGGCTGCCGAGTAATAACGATAAAACCTGTTTCATCCCATGGTTGATAACGGGAATATCGAAGGCTACTACAGGCTAGGAGCTTTTACCCGAACCCATGGTGTCCGTGGAAACTTGGTTCTTCTCTTGGATGTAGACAATCCAGATCGCTACAAGAAAACAAAGGCCGTTTACCTACAAGTGAACGGCCTTCTTGTTAAACATGAAATCACAACGGTTAGCATCTCTGGAAAAAACGCTATCGTCCATTTAAAAGGAGTGGAAACCGTTGAAAGCGCCGCAGATTTTGTTAAAAAAGATCTTTTCCTACCAATAAACGAACTCCCCAAACTTTCCGGAAATCAAGTTTATTTCCATGAAGCTATCGGTATGAATGTCGTGGACTCAACCTACGGTGAAATTGGTAAAATAATGAAAATCATGGATTTACCAGTTCAACCTATAGCAGTGGTTCAATATGGAGAGGGTGAGTTGCTTTTCCCCTTTTTGACTCAGTTCATCGCAAAAGTGGATAGAGCCAATGGAATATTATATGTAGATCTTCCAGATGGTTTGGTAGATATTTACCGAGATAAGTAGGCTATTTATACATTTGCCATAAGGGGTGTCCACTTACTTATGTCGCACAGTGTTTTTCATTTTCGGCATTTCACAGTCCACCAGGACAAGTGTGCCATGAAAGTTGGTACAGATGGTGTATTGCTTGGAGCGTGGGTTTTAGTACATCAGGCTCGACAAATCTTAGACATTGGAACTGGCACCGGATTGATAGCATTGATGATGGCACAAAAATCAGATGATGCTACTATTGATGCCATTGAAATCGATGAAAACGCAGCCTTGCAAGCCACTGAGAACTTTCAAATGTCAGATTGGTCAAAACGACTTCATTCAATCCAAACATCGATTCAATCCTTTTCAACCAGTACATCCAAAAAATATGATTTGATAGTAAGCAATCCGCCCTATTTCATGGGTGCCCACCCTGCACCCATTGAAGCCAGAAATGTGGCTAGGCACATGGATGAGCATTTATCTATTGAAGAATTAGTAGACTGTGTTAAAACATTGCTTGCTGATGGAGGGCGATTCTGTACGATTTTACCTCAAGTGGAGGGAGCTCGGTTCCTGCTTTATGCCAAACAAAATGGATTGTATCCATCGCGAATTACAAGAGTAATTACGAAAACTGGAAAAACCGAGAAAAGGCTATTGATGGAATTTTCTAGAACGGAAAAGAAAACATTGGAGGATGACATCATCCTACAAGATGAATCGGGGCAATATACTACGGAGTACAGAGAACTAACGACCGAATTTTATCCAGGAATGTAAAAGGCGGCTTCATAGCCGGTCAGACTTTTCAATGAATTCTATCCCTTGGGCTTTTAGCTCTTTCAAAACAGGAATGTAAATTTCCTTTATGACTGGTATGTAAATCCCACCCCCCAATTGAATTGTGTCATCAAGAATCTTTAGAGCTGTAATACCAAGTGGCAATCCAACTGTTTTTGCCATTGCCGTTTGAATAGGATCCTGACCTTTTACAACCAATGAGGAAGTAAGTCGCTCCCGAACACCATCCAACTCGTAAACAAACTCATGAAACATGACGATCATATCCTTGTCATCCGATTTCAAAGACCATTTTTGTTCTAATAGCTTTTGAAGGGCTTGGGCAGGAGTAGCATTTGTAATTCCTATGGGTTCATCGTCCAACACTCCGGTCCATGCAACCATGGATATCGCCTCGCCATCTGCGGGCAAACCGCAAAGGAATGCCACTTGATCCCTGAGGGTTTCACCCTTGCATTTGGATGGCAAAAAAGAAGATACGAGCTCGGCGTATGTCATCGAATCAGAGTTCTTGATTCGCAAATGATCGTCCGTAAGCCCGAGTGTCACAAAAACATTCCAAGCCCTACAATATCCTCGTTGACGGAGTGTACCTCTAATCAAATTGGGTATGCCATTCAAACCATATATTGATTCATAGGAGACCGAGTCCCTGTTCGCATAACCATCGAATGGACCGATTCCCTCCACATCGATTTGGACTATATCGGAAAAAATTCGACTATATGGAATATGTCTCTGCTTTCCATCCGAAATGAAGGAGGCCGTAGATTGTCCAGCAAGAATCACATTTTTCGGATTCCAGGAAATTTTATAGCCCCATGGATTATCGTTGGATTCGGGCGCAACCAAACCTCCGGTGTATGACCTGAAAGATTCAATAATAGATCCATGATTCGTAAGCCTATCGATAATTTCCATTGCAGACATATGATCAATTCCAGGATCAAGACCACATTCAGATATGACGATGGAACCAGAATCTACAGCCAACTGCTGCAATTCAGACACTTTTTGGGAAACATAAGATGCGCTTAAAAAATGCTTACCAAAAGTGATGCAATCAGCAACCAACAAATGATGCATATCGGGAGGTAAAAGCGATATGATGACATCCGATTGAGAAATGATAGACTCTCTTGCGGCCGTATCATTTACATTGAAATGGATACACTCCAAGCCGGGCTTGCCAACACATTTGGCTCTGGCTAATTCCAAGGAAGAATCGCCAACTACAACCAGGAATCCATTTGAGGATGATTTGGATGATAAATAATCAATTAATGCAGATGAGGACCTGCCGGCACCGGCTAAAAATATTCGTTTCATGCGGGATTGTTGTCTGCGAAGTTACCATATGGATGGTATACTTTGTGAATTATGCTTATTTCAGAAAAAAAGGGGAAATTTGAAAAATACTTTATTATTTAATTACTAATCATCTTCTCACACAACAAAATCCATAAAGACATGAGAAAAATAAGCGCCTTATTGCTTTGTTTATTATTTAACATGCTTGTTAGCGAAACTTACGGTCAAATTTCAAATGCCATACTATTTACTGAAAACGGCGAAAGATTTACAGCCATTCTGAATGGATTGAGGCAAAATGACAAGCCAGAAACCAATGTAAAAGTGACCAAATTGAATGCCAATACATATAAGCTAAAAGTCATTTTTGAAGATGTTGCTTTAGGTCAGTCTAATTTCAACCTCTTTATAGAGCCAGGAACAGAAAGCACTTACATCATCAAAAAAAACAAGAAAAACGAGTATGTTCTTCGATTATTGAGTTTCGTACCAATTGATCAAGCTCCACCCTCTCCTCCAACAACTGCAGTGGTGGTTTTCAATCCTACTGCACCAACTTACAATCCTACCACGACAGAGACAGTCGTGCAGCAAACGACGGTTACCACCACAAGCAACCCTCCAACTGGTGCCGGGGTTACCATGGGTGTCAATATCAATGAAACCAATGGTAGCGTTTCCATGAATGTATCCGCTTATGAAAATAACGGCGTGAATGCAACACAACAAACCACTATTACCACCACCACTACTACTACCAATGCTGGTATATCCACAAATCAAGTTCAGCCAACCAACGCACCCCCAGCTCCAATTCAATATGTCCCGGGATACACAGGACCCATTGGTTGTCCAATGCCTATGCCCCCTTCCGAATTCGAAGGAATGAAAAAAACAATTTCTTCAAAATCTTTTGAAGACAGCAAGATGAGTATTGCCAAACAGGTAATAAATTCCAATTGTTTGACCTCACAACAAGTGAAGGAAGTGGTTTCGTTATTCACTTTTGAAGAAAACAAGCTTGAATTTGCCAAGTATGCTTACACCAGAACCTATGATATATCCAATTACTACAAAATAAATGACGCCTTTACTTTTGAATCATCCATTGAGGAATTAAACGAGTATAT
>JBKCHO010000081.1:0-16856 GCA_046302815.1 Bacteroidota bacterium
AATATGTGGACAAAGTGCTAAAAGGAGGAAAAAAAATCTAAACCTTAACATCGCTAACAAATTTAAGCCAAACATCATTCCTTTGGCAGTCAATCTGGAAAACTGATGGTTTTTGTGTAAGTTTGGTAAAACAACGCAACATATCCATGTCATTTCATCTAATTAATAACAGAGGGTTGCTGCTGTGCTTATTGGCAGCTTCTTTCTTTATGTCGTGTAGGAAGGATGATTCAGCTAATCCTCCCGACAATGAACCACGACTGATCATGAAGTTTAAATTTGATTCTACACAAGTCCGATTGAACAGCCAAGGATTGCCTGCCTCTGTGCCATCCAACCATGGTGCACAGTCGCCTCGCTTTAACCAGATGAGTGCGCATTATATTGAATTAACTCCGAATCAGTTTACAGGAATTGGAGGTGGCGATGTATTGTATCGTGCAACTGAAACGAACATAGGTGGATCTAATGCCATAGATTTTTCAAAATCAAATCCCACCGGCGACGGACAGGAGTTTTTCTCCATCCCAATTAAGGACATAACTCCTGGCAATTACGAGTGGTTAAGGGTCTCACTTGCCTATCAAAACTATGATATCGATTTCAGATACACACTTAACGGGAACTATTTTGACCTGTCCGGCACAATCGCCTCCTTCATTGGGTTCAACACCTTTTTGTCTGAATTTCAAATTAAAGACAGTATCATTTCTGTAAATGCGAATAAACTTCAAGGTTATTGGGCTTTTGAAACACCGTATAGAGTTTTTCAAGGTCAATCAGCCGGTACTACTACGGTTCCAAATCCGATTTTTACCACTTCTCCTATACCTGCCGGGTCATGCCTAGTTACCGGTCGTTTCGACAATACATTAACTATTACGGGAAATGAAGTCAATGATGTTATCGTAACGGTATCGCTCTCTACCAATAAATCATTTGAATGGGTAGAAAATAGTTCTCTTGGCTACTTCGAGCCTGCAGACGGAGATTCAGTTGTGGATATGGGTATTCGGGGAATGAGGATTATTTATTGATATCTGATGCAGTTTAAATTTCATTCATTGATTAGTCGCATCAAAAGTGTTTTGGGTCTTCGCAAACCTGGATTTAAGGATCGAGCATCCCATGCGGGTTTTTCAGTTGTTGAGGTTTTGGATGAATCTTCAGGTACAAGATATCTGGAGATGGGATTTTCGGCATGGTCGTGCAAAATGTATTTGCGTGAAAACACCTCCGATGTAGCATCTTTCCGTAAAATATTTCTTGACCAAGAATACGCCTTGCATTTGAATAACTCTCCTGACTTTATCATAGATGCAGGTGCCAATACAGGTCTTTCCTCTGTGTACTTTGCCCAGAGGTTCCCTTCTGCAACCATTATTTCTTTGGAGCCAGAGCCTCATAATTTCCAGTTGTTGATCCGCAATACGCAATCTTATCCCAACATTCATCCCATTCAATCGGCTTTATGGTATGAGGCAACTCCGTTAAACATTATTGATTTTGGCAAACATGATAATTTTCAAGTAGTAAGTGATAGCTTGTTGCAAAACGATATCGAAATCAAATCAAAATTGGAGCGCTACAATGGCAAGGTATTGTTGCGATGCAATGCCATTACCATTTCTGATTTGGTTGAAAGGTTTAATATTTCTCGAATCGGCTTATTAAAAATGGATATAGAGGGATCTGAACGCGAGGTTTTCATTCATAGTTCCCCATGGATTGGAAAGGTGGATGCCATAGTTGCTGAACTCCATGAAAAATGGCATCCTGGATGCGATCAGGCATTTCATGACCATACAATAAGCTTCGATCAACGATGGGAGCGAGGCGAAAATCACTTTGTTTCAAGAGGCAGCTCCATGACACCGAAACAATAATTGCAGAACAGAAAATTATCTTTAGGTTTTACAGATTACTTCAGCAGCTCATCCATAGTTTGAACCGCTACAGCATGATAACCAGGACGGGCCTTAGCATAGATCCTTTTGGCTAAAGCTAGATTTTCGGGAGATTTTGCAAGTGCCGAGTAAATAGGTTTTATAAACTTTCGCCGCCCAACAGAAATTAGGAATTTTTCCATGTTAGGAAATGCTTTTTCATAGCCAGTCACTATAGATAATTGGTACCATTCACACTGTATTTCCGAATTTCCCGAGTTTGTGAAGCCAAATTCAGAATCGAGCGCTCCAACCTTAGCAACATCTATTTTTCCCCTCAACTCTCGAAGGAAATAAAGCCAGTGGTGTGTAGTCCATTTATCAGTAACGAGCGACTGCAACGGTTTGTCATCAATGACTGATTTTGCTGCTGCTCCAGCTTTTTCAAGCTCAACGGATTTGATTACCGGACAATTGGAGGGCAGCCCTGGACCATAAACCCATGCGTTCACTTGAATCTCTTTTTTCAATTCTTCGTTGCCCTGGATGAGTTTTTCATCCAAGTATTCCAGGAATGTTTTCGTGTCCATACTTTTGAATGCGAATTCCTTGAAATAGGCATTCAGGAATGCGTCCCACTTTTGACGACCAACAGATTCTTCAATAGCCGTTAAAAAAAACCTTCCTTTTTCGTAAGCGATATCGCTGACTCCGTCATCAGGATCTTTACCTTCCAGATCGGCATATAAATGGGTTTCACGACTGTTTTCACCCATTTCGCGAATGGTGTTTTTCAATTCATCAAGGCTCAACAAGGTGAGCATATCTGCATAATCCTTCCCATAAATTTTCTCCATGATTCGGGTCTCGAAGTAAACAGTGAATCCCTCATTCAGCCAGAAATCGTTCCAAGTGGCGTTGGTGACCAAATTTCCCGACCAAGAATGGGCCAGTTCATGGGCAATAAGTGCTACCAAAGATCGGTCGCCTGCTATGATGGTGGGTGTGGCAAATGTGATGCGGGGGTTTTCCATACCTCCGAATGGAAAGCTGGGAGGTAGCACTAGCACATCATATCTGCCCCAAGCGTAAGGGCCATAAAGCTCTTCAGCAGATTCGATCATTTTAGGTAGGTCGGCGAACTCATATGCGGCTTTTTCTATCAGCGCGGGCTCTGCAAATACACCACAGCGGCTATCATAGGATCTAAATTCCAAATTTCCCACGGCCAAAGCCATAAGGTAGGAGGAGATGGGTTGCGGCATGCGAAATGAGAATATGCCGTCTTGACGGGCTATTGTATCGTTTTCAGCACTCATTAAAGCCATCATGCCCGCCGGAACGGTGATGCGGGCGTCGTAGGTGAATTTTACTCCAGGACTATCCTGTAAAGGAATCCAAGTTCGAGCCAATACAGCCTGTGATTGGGTGAAAAGGAATGGATGCTTGCCCCCCGCGGTCTGACCTGGTTCAAGCCATTGAAGGGCGGCTGCATTAGGTGAGGTGGTGTAGCGAATGGTAACTTTCTTGGTTTTTGGCTTGATGGTAATCGACAAAGATTGTCCCAGGTAGGGCTTTTCAGGGCCTTTCTTGAATGTGGTCAGCTCGCCATCTATAAGCACCTCAGATATGTTCAAATCCCTCACATCGAGCAGGAGCGAATCAGTGCCCGTTTTGTTTTCAATCAATAAGTCGGCCGAGCCTGTCAAAGTTTTTGATTCAAAATCAACCTTCAAGTCGAGTGACAAATGCGTCATAATAGCCTCAAAGGGCCTGGAAAACGAGTGGATGTCGTTACTCATGTTGCTTGGTTTGATTGATTTGTCTTCGGTTTTGAGTCCGGAACCACATGCCGACAATAGCATTGCAGCAAAAATGATGGAGCTCTTATTCATTCGCTTCTTTTTTGCGAAAATAGTGAACGCACTTGTTTTGAACACGGTTCGGTATCTTTGTGTTATGCCATCGCCAAACCTGGGGGATTCCATCAAATCGAATGCAGATACCAACCCTGACTCCGTTTTATCCGAGGTGGTTTTTGGCTCATTAATCGAGGGTCATTTACTCCAGGTTAATACCTTGAACGAAAAGGCGATTGAACCACGGAATCCCGATTGGTTTTCTATTTCCTTGTTCATTCTGATGGCGTGGTTCACTTGGATGCGTGTAGTCTATTCCAAATTGTTCGTGCAATTGCTGGGAGCCATTTTCAACATGAACACAACCAACCAGTTGGTTCGCGATGAAAACATCCTCATCCAAAGGGCATCTGTTATGCTTTCGCTGATGTTTTATTGTTCCTTTGCGCTATTCATTTTCCAAGCCTTGGATCGCTTTGAGATGAATATACCTTGGATTGGCTTTGGTCTTTTTCGGTTCCTTTTCATTTTGATGGCGATAGCCTTGGCATATTCATTGAAAACAATTTTGTTGAAGTTATTGGGAAATGTATTTGATATAGAAAAGCCTGCGGCATCCTATATTTTCAATTTTACGCTTATCAACATATCCACTGGCATAGCTCTTTTGCCCATAATCTTGATTTTGGCATTTGTTGACTCCAATTATGTTTTACCCTTCTATTACACGGGGTTCGGTATATTGATTATATCCTTCATTTACAGACAAATCAGGGCTCTTCGTATATGGAGCTCCATGCAAGGAGTTTCATTTTTTTATTTTATTGTTTACATTTGCACTTTAGAAATTTCCCCGTTTCTAATCTTATACAAGATCATAATGGGGTAAACCTTTGAAGAAGTGGCAACCACGACTAAGGCAGAAACCAAAAGCTCAAAGGTCAAGACCATATTGGTCACGCAACCCAAGCCCGAGTCAGACAAGTCTCCTTATCATGACTTGGCCAAGAAATTCAATCTGAAAATCGATTTCAGGGAGTTTATCCATGTGGAAGGCATCCCAGCTAAAGATTTCAGAAAAGACAAAATCAACATCCAGGATTTCACCGCTGTTATCCTAACAAGCAGAATCGCGGCCGATCACTTTTTTCGCGTTTGCAACGAATTGCGAATCCCCAACCTGGATCAGATAAAATATTTTTGCATCTCCGAGTCAACGGCTTTCTATTTACAGAAGTACATGGTGTATAGGAAGCGCAAGATTTTTTATGGAAAGTCGACCATCAACGATTTGATAGATGTCCTGAAAAAACACAAGAAGGAGAAATTCCTCTTACCCTGTTCGGATGTGCACAAACAAGAGATTTCAGACACGCTCAATGCTGTTGGAATCAACCACACCAAAGCCATCATGTACAAAACCGTTTGCAGCGATTTGTCCGATTTGGCCAATGTGAATTACGACATGTTGGTGTTTTTCAGCCCATCAGGAATCACATCATTACTCAAGAACTTCCCTAAATTCAAACAGAATGATACTAGGATTGCCGCTTTTGGAGCTGCAACCAAACAGGCTGTTTTGGATGCAGGATTGCGGCTTGATGTTATGGCGCCAGTGCCCGAGGCTCCATCCATGACCATGGCCATTGAACACTTCGTCAAGAAAGCCAACAAATAATCGGTTTTCATACAGCCCCTGCAAACAGGGAACCTTTTCACTCTAAATGACATGGCTCGTTCTCAGTTCGGATTACCCAGAAAATCAAGACTCAGCCAAAGGAGAGACCTGACCGAGGTTTTTGAATCCGGCATGGTTTTAAAGCATTTTCCATTTATTGTGCATGTGAAAAGGATACCCTACTTAGGAACTCCTTTCAGAATTGCGGTTTCTGTTCCTAAAAGGAAATTCCGTCTTGCGGTCGACAGGAACAGGGTTAAACGGCTCGTCAGGGAGGCAATTCGACTCGCTGCGCCCAATTATTTTCAAAAGGAGGCTTCAACCCCTATGGAAACCGTGGATTTATTGTTCATTTACCAAGGTAACAAGCTCCCAGATTTTCCAACCGTTTCGGGCAAAATAATCTTAACTTTACATCGTTTGATGGGTGAACATGAAACGGATCGTAATCAAAATAGCAACAGCCCCGATCCGATTATACCGTAAATTCATTTCTCCAATACTTCCTCCATCTTGCCGATATGTGCCAACCTGCTCAGAGTATGGATTGCAGGCCATCGAGAAGCATGGACCTTTACGGGGCGGATGGCTCACGCTTAGAAGAATCCTATCTTGTAATCCCTGGGGAGGCCACGGTCATGATCCGGTTCCATGATCAATTCATCTACGAAATCAATCATTCATCCATATGATTCCATCCATCATTAAAAGCAAGTTGAAACTAGTTACGGTTTTTCTGCTGCTGTCCACAGGTACCATTCTCTCTTTTAGCTTCAAGGACGAACTCTTCGAGATATCCCGTAACATCGACATTTTCGTGAGCATGTACCGCGAGCTTGACATGTACTATGTGGATGACATCAAACATGGGGAGGTAATGAAGAACGGCATCGATGCCATCCTCGAATCGCTTGATCCGTACACCAACTACATCCCAGAGTCTGAAATAGAAGATTACAGATTCATGACCACCGGACAATATGGTGGAATTGGAGCCATGATAGGTCAAAAAGACGATTTTGTAGTTATCACAGATCCTTACGAAGGCTTTCCCGCACAGAAATCGGATCTCAGAGCTGGAGATGTAATTCTTGAAATTGACGGCAAAACAATCAAAGGGAAGAAAACGGATGAAATCAGTAAGATTTTGAAGGGTCAGCCGGATACACAGGTGAAGCTATTGATCCGTCGACCTGGAACAGCCGACCCTATTGAGAAAATAATCAAGCGGGCCGAAATCAAAATCAACAGCGTGCCTTACTATGGAATGTTGGATGCTGAAGTAGGTTACATCCGTCTCACTGGGTTTACCGATAATGCCGGTCAGGAAGTGAAGGATGCATTGCTCGATCTCAAAAACAAGAACAATGCGAAATCGATTGTTCTCGACTTGAGAGGTAACCCTGGCGGATTGTTGCATGAAGCAGTGAATATCACAAATCTTTTTGTTGATAGGGGCGTGGAAGTTGTAACAACCAAAGGCAAGGTCAAGGAATGGGACAAATCCTACAAAGCTCTCAATGCACCTGTCGATACCCAGATTCCACTAGTGGTATTGGTCAACAGTGGATCTGCTTCGGCTTCTGAAATTGTTTCCGGAAGCATCCAAGACCTCGACAGGGGATTGGTAATTGGGCAGCGCACTTTTGGAAAAGGTTTGGTTCAAACCACACGACCCTTGAGTTATAACGCTCAATTGAAAGTTACCACGGCGAAATATTACATACCCAGCGGAAGATGCATTCAAGCGCTCGATTACTCGCACAGGAACGAGGATGGAAGTGTGGGTAAGGTTCCTGATAGCTTAGTTTCGCTTTTCAAAACCAAGAAGGGAAGGACCGTAACAGACGGCGGAGGAATCTCACCCGATCTGGCATTGACTCCACCCGACCTGAGTAATATCTCCAAGAGCCTTCTCAGTAAGCAGCTTATATTCGACTATGCTACTGAATATCGCAACAAAAACCAACAGATTTCACCTGCCAAGGATTTTAGGCTTACGGATGCCGAATACAAGGAATTTGTCAATTGGCTTTCTGGTAAGGAATACGACTATGTGACGAAAAGTGAAAAGGCCATGGATGATCTCAAGGAGACCGCAACCAAGGAAAAGTACTTCGATGGCATCAAAGATCAGTTCGAAGCATTGAAGAAATCCATTATGCACGACAAGCAAGCTGATTTGGAAGAGTATAAGCAAGAGATCAAGGAGTTGCTCCAGGATGAAATTGCTAGCAGATACTATTATCAAAAGGGACGAATTGAGACTTCCTTTTCCACAGACCCTGAAATCCTAAAGGCTTTGGAGGCCTTGAAGGACAAAGCAGTTTTTGATTCCTATATGAACAAGGGTCCTGAAGTGAATAAAAATTAACATGGGTTTTTTGAATCGATTCATCGGAAACTCATCGGAGGCGTTGCTGATGAGAGCAAGCCTATCCAAAGAAATTTATTTCTTTGGATTGATATTGTTGGCCGTATCGATGCCTTTATCAAAATTCACCATGAGCATTGCCCAGTTCATGTTGGTGGGTTCTTGGCTCATTGGAGGTAATCTGCTCCAAAAACTGAAACGGTTTTTGACATCGCCCATTACCTTGTTGTTTTTTTTCGTTTATGCGTTGCACATACTTGGTGTGGCATGGTCTGAAGATACTTCCTCTGCTTGGCGCGATGTTAGAATCAAAATGCCATTGTTGTTGTTGCCACTAATACTTTCAACCTCTCCGACATTGTCTATGTCCAGGTACGAATGGGTATTACGATCCGTTGCCATGGGTGTGATGATTTCCACATGGGTTTCATTTGCTGTACATAAAGGTTTAATCGCAGCTGAAGTTCGTGATATACGAGACATCAGCATTTTTATTTCTCACATTAGATTGTCTCTGTTGTGTTGTATTACTGTGTTCATCGGATTTTGGTTTATGAACCGAAAAGGTCCTGTTTTGGAATCGGCAATATGGCTGATCGCTTCTGTTTGGCTTACATACTTCGTTCTATTGTTGCAAAGCCTGACCGCAATGTTGATTTTGGGAGTATTTGTGGCTATTTATATGGCGGTTATTTTTTTTCGTGGTCGTATGTTGACAATTCGAATAGTATCTGGCAGCGTTCTTCTGATTTGTCTGTTTGGATTTACAAGGATGGCTTATTTGGTCTACCAGAGTTATAAACCCAAGGATCAAATGCCCAAAGAGACGGTTTTGGAATACACCTCTTCCGGCAGGCCTTTTGTTACTTACTTGGACCGTACAGATACAGAGAATGGATATTTCGTTTGGAAACGGATTAACCAAGACGAGCTCAGGCAAGAGTGGAACAAACGCAGCCGTTTTCAATACGATGGAGCCGATATCAAGGGGAATAAGTTAAAATTTACATTGATTCGCTTTATTACTTCAAAGGGGTTGGATAAAGACTCTTCGGCTGTAGCCTCCTTGTCCGAATTTGAGATCACTGCAGTTGAATCAGGAATTGCAAACCGTTTTTATTTGGATCACTCTGGACTTACTTCCCGGT
Source organism: Bacteroidota bacterium (assembly GCA_046302815.1). Lineage (GTDB taxonomy): Bacteria > Bacteroidota > Bacteroidia > AKYH767-A > OLB10 > JALRAP01. Next base: position 8,946 of record JBKCHO010000081.1, read on the forward strand.
TCCATCAAGCGGTGTGGGAGTACCAGATTTATCATAGAAGTGGAGATCCCACAGGTCATTCCATCACACAGCGTCTTGAATATTGGAAAACAGGCTGCCAAATTTTTGCCAACAATATGTTATTCGGGGTAGGTACTGGGGATCTCCAGATTTCTTTTGACCGCCAATACGAGCAAAACCAAACCAAACTTTCTAAGGATTGGAGATTAAGGGCTCACAACCAATACATCTCTATAGCGGCTGCCTTTGGGATTTTCGGACTTGCCCTTTTCTTCATTATGCTTTTATGGCCTGTTAAAGAAGCTGTTAGAATTAGAGACCACCTTTATCTTGCCTTTTTGGCAACAGCGTTGATTTCCATGATTTCGGAGGATACTTTGGAAACACAAGCTGGTGTAACCTTTTTTGCATTTTTTAGTGCGTTGTTTCTGTTCGTTCACCCAATGAATCGGTACATTCGCGTAAAGAAACGAGTCTAACAGGCTCAAGAAAGGTAATTTGGGCATACGACGGAAAATACTAAAAATCAAACATTAGTATTTCTATCGGTTCATAAAAACGAAGTTATTAACAGCAAAAAACACCATGTTCCCAATCAACGATAGGGCAGGGGATTCTGACCGCCAGTTTCAAAACGCGGTCGACATGTTGCGCAACGGCGATTTGTCGGGCGCAGCTACGCTGTTGACTCGAATCACACATGCAGCACCGAAGCACTCCAAAGCCTGGATGGAGCTTGGTAGGATTTTGATGAACCATCTGGATGATCCCGAATATGCCGCCGACTGTTTCAAGAAAGCTATTGATTCGGCTCCTACCATGGCTAACGCTTATTTGGCTTATGCCGATGCCCTATTTCGGTTGGAGCGATACGCAGAAATGAATGCGGTGTTAAACCAAGCACGCGAAGTGAAAGGCGTCAGAAGAGACCTTGTTTTCGAAAAATTCGCTTTGTTAATGGAAAGTCAAGGCCGTTACGATGAGGCAATGGATCATTACCGCAAAGCACTTTTGGAATCCTTTTCGGATGACGATATAGCCAGATGCGAAAAAGGCATCAGCCGTTGCAATATCAAAAAGAAATACAGCTGATCAGCTAGGCTCCCTAAACGAAATTTTTGTTTACTCGGCTGTGTCGTTACCTGCCAAAACTGTGGCGGTGGCTGATTCAACCCATTGATTCGTTGAATACAAGTCTGGCAGGAAAATCGTGAAGACCGTATTCTCTCCTTTGTTGCATTGCATTTCAATGAAACCGCCCAAACGGTCAATTGCGTTTTTCACCACATATAACCCCAGGCCATTTCCTTCCGAGCGGTAATTCCCTTTGTTGAACATGTGGAATATATTTTCTCTTGCCGCATCCTCAAATCCAATACCGTTGTCTTCAACTTTTATCTGAACGCCATGCATGTGGTCCTTAACGGTGATGTTCACAAAGGCCTCTTTGTTCTTGTCGTGGTATTTGATAGAGTTGTCAATGAGGTTTTGAAGTATCAAAACGAGAAGCTTCTGATCAGTTCTCATTTCACGGCGGTTCTCTACATCGAACAGCCTGCGGACCGCATAAAAATTGTCGTCGCGATTGATGCCTTGTATTGCAAGTGAAATAGCGGCACGGAAATCGATTGGCTCGGGAATGAGTTTTTCTCTTTTGATGCGTACCACATTCAGCATCTCATTTAGCATGCGATCCAGCTTTTCAGCTGAAGTCCGTATCATTTTTACGCAGGGAGATGCCTCAGCCTCCTTTTCAAGGATGTGAATCAGTCCAAGTATGGAAGACAAAGGCCCTTTCAAATCGTGGGAAGTACGGTAGATGAAAGTGTTCAATTCTCGCTGGGCAGTTTGGAATCGCTCCTCCGCCTTTTTCCTATCACTGATATTGGTGTAGGTAACCAGCATGCCGAAGAATTCTTCGTTCTCATTACGAATCACAGAGCAACCAATCATGCACCACATCTTTTCTCCCGCTAGGTTGGTGATTTGTAGTTCATATTGGAAATTGCCTCCTGCATTTCCGTTGCTGAATTCCTCAGACAATAGGCCGAAAAGCGTCTCTGGAAAAATTTGGGATGGCAGTTTATTGCCTAATAAATCCGATACCAAGAAACCAGTCAAGGATTCGAATTTTTTATTAGCGAATTTCAATATGCCATTTCGGTCCAGATAAATCAAACCTTCATTCATGGTCTCCAGCAAATTGCTGTAGTCTTGCTCCTTTTCCCTAATGGCTTTTTCTGCTTCTTTTCGGTGGGTGATTTCTGTATGAGTTAACAAAGCACCTCCAACTCTGCCGTTATCATCCATCAATGGGGTTCCTTTAACACTGAACCAAATGGGAGTCCCCGATTTGGTTACAATGCTGATTTCCCTGGCATCTTCATTCATTAATATGGACCTTACGATATTGCTTCTATTCAATGGGTCGCTCTCAACCAACAGCTGGGTGAAATCGGTCCCATTCAGCTCATCATCCACATAGCCCGTGATTTCTGTGAATTTTCGGTTTGCGAATCGGATGATATTGTCATTGTCAATGAACATGACTCCATCGTTGATGGTTTCCAGCAATAACTTGTAAGCCTCCTCCGAACTTTTGATTTTCAACTCGGATAATTTCCTTTGGTTGATGTTTCTGGCGAAAAAAGAAACACCAGCAATTTCACCATAATGGTTTATGATTGGATTCACCGATATTTCCAGGTAATGATGCTCTCCCGGAGGAATTACAATTTGGGTTTCGGCACGAAATCTCTCGCCGGAAGCGGCTCTTTGAAAGGTTTGTAGAAAGAAATCAAGATATTCACCCGGTACATAATCCGTAACAAGGTCACCAATGGCAGGCTTGCGTCCACACAGTGCCCTCATGGCCTCGGTGAAGGCGTGGTTCACACTCAATAGCTCCAAGTCTAAATCAACGGCCCAAATCCCGTCTTTGGTGTTTTCAATTAATGCTTCTTGGCGGAGTTTGGTTATCAATAATTCGTTTTCAGCTTTTTTCCGCTCTACCGAATAGGTCAATGATCGGGCTATTAAATCGGGGGTTAGATTCTTCTTAATTAAGTAATCTTGGGCCCCTTCGTGTAAGGCCTCTAATGCTAACTTTTCATCTTCCAATCCCGTCAATATCACAACAGGTACATTCTCCGACACAACACGAATTGATCTGAAAGTATCGAGTCCGGTACTGTCCGCCAGGTTCAAATCGAGGAAAATGATATCGGGCTTACCAACGGCGGCCATTTCTAACCCCGTTTGCAACGAACGAGCCACCTGAAGGGAGTTTGTTTTGAGTCCGGTTTGACAAAGCATCTGGTCAAATAAATTGATATCCAGACTGTTATCTTCAATAAGTAGTATTTTGTAACGCATAAGCCAACCGGATTAAAACGACATGATAAAAATCAACTTTGCCGTAATACGAAAAAGTGGTGTCAAAAGGTTACACCGAATACAAAGGAAATTTTGGCTTAGGGACGGAAATACCCCTCAACGAACTTATAGATGTTAAAACCAGGCTTTTGGGATTCCAATTCCAATTTATTGGAAAAATCATCCTGGTCCATGCGTCTCATCAATAGATCTTGCGCAATTCTGATGCCCTTGTTGATCAACATGCGCTTTCTTTTTATGGGACTGGAATTATGATGGGTAAAAAGGTGATTCGAAAGCTCAATGATACCTTTACCTTCTTGCGCGGAGGTCTTTAACACCGGAATGTCAACAGAGCCAGCTCCCATTTTTTCTGATAAGGTTTGCTTCAAATTGGCTACCAAGGTGTCAGCTCCATCACGGTCAGATTTATTTATCACGAAAAGGTCGGCTATTTCCATGATACCCGATTTAATGGTTTGTATTTCATCGCCAGCCTCTGGAACCAGAACAACTACTGTTAAATCGGCCAATGCGGCGATTTCAACCTCGCTTTGCCCAACGCCAACGGTCTCCACGAAAATGATATCGTAAGGGGCCGATTTTAAAAGGTCTACCACCTCGAGAGTTCTTCCGGACAACCCACCCAAATGCCCCCTTGTGGCAAGCGAACGGATAAATACATTGGGGTTGTTGAAGTGTCCCGTCATCCTCAGTCTGTCTCCTAACAAAGATCCACTGGTGAAGGGAGAGGTCGGATCAACCGCCAATACGGCAATTCGGATATTAGGTTTGGATTGGCTAAGATGGTATATGATGGAATTGACCAATGTACTTTTTCCAGCTCCAGGAGGACCGGTAATCCCAATCACAGGTATATTTGGGTTTGGTTGGACTATGGAAAGCAAATCAAAGGCCTCTTTCGAGCCATTTTCAACCAATGTTATGCAACGAGCCAAACTTCGTTGGTCGCCTTGGGCAAGATAATCAGATAATTGCTTTGGATTGGTCATCTTACCACGAAGTTACAATTATGAATTAATAGTATATTGAGTCAATCGATGAGATTCATATAAATTTGCGGCATGCAAAAGCTTTCGGCAGTAGTCATAACATTAAATGAGGAGAAGCATATCGAAAGGTGTTTAGGAAGCCTTGTCTCTGCAGTTGATGAAATTTTAGTGCTGGATAGTGGCTCTACGGACAAGACTTTGGAAATTGCCCAAAGGTTTTTAAATGTAAAAATTTACCAAGTAAAGTGGTTGGGTTATGCTGACACCAAGAACTTAGGTAATTCATTGGCGTCATATGATTGGATTATTTCTGTCGATGCAGATGAATCCTTGTCAGCAGACTTAGTCAATTCTATTTTAGAATGGAAGCAAATGGAGGCTAGTCATAATTCGGGATTTAACAGAGCCAACTATTTCAACGGCATTTGGATTAAAAACGCAGGATGGTATCCTGATTTTAAATGGAGAATTTTCAATAGGAATACAACAAAATGGATAGGCACTATTCACGAGCAATTAAAGGGAAATTCAATTGAAACCAATTCCCCAATTTTATTAAAAGGCGATTGTTTGCATTTTTCTTATTCTTCTGTTGATGAATTGCGTCAGCAAAGTATAAAGTTTGCTAAGCTTGGGGCATTTTCATTATTCGAAAGAAAGAGATTTATGTCTTGGTTTAAAATATTCACCAGCCCTCTTTTTCGTTTTTTTAAATCCTTTGTCCTCCAGAGAGGATTTTTAGATGGTAGGGTGGGTTTTTGGATTGCATGGTACTCAGCATACGAGTCGTTTGTAAAATATAATGAACTTAGGAAATTGATCTTTTATAAAAAAGACAAATTTTTATTATAATACTTATGGCTTCGGCATTGGTTTTGGAAAATGTTTCTTTATTGCCTGACGACCCCGGAATTTATCAGTTCTTGAACAAGGATGGACAAATCATATATGTGGGTAAGGCCAAAAGCCTGAAGAAAAGGGTATCAAGTTACTTCAACAAGGAGCAGCATGATAATGGCAAAACGGAAATATTGGTGAAACACATTGCCGATGTCAGGTATATGGTTGTTGAAACCGAGGAAGATGCCCTACTGCTTGAGAACAGCCTAATCAAGAAGCATCAGCCGAAGTACAATGTGTTACTCAAGGATGACAAAACCTTTCCTTGGATTGTGATTCGCAAGGAAAGATTTCCTCGCATACATTACACCAGAAAGCTTGTTCGTGATGGTTCGGCTTATTTCGGCCCCTATACGAACATGAAAATGGTTTATGCCATTATCGAGCTTGTAAACGGCATTTTCAAACTCCGCAACTGCAATTTGGTACTTAGCGAAGAAAATATCTCAAAGAAGAAATTCCGCGTTTGTCTCGAGTATCACATCGGGAATTGCATGGGTCCTTGTGAGGGCTTCCAAAATGAAAATGACTACAACGAAGCCATCAGGCAGATTCGGGAAATTTTGAAAGGGAACATCCAGGCAGTCATAAGTTATTTGGAAAACCTGATGAATAGCCACGCCTCATCATTTGAATATGAAAAGGCTCATGAAATCAAGGAGCGAATAGCGCTGCTCGACCAATACAAAAGCAAATCTGTTGTTGTAAGCCCCACTATCCACAATGTGGATGTTTTCACCATCATGGATCGTGAAAAATCCGCATTTGTGAATTTCCTTCACATCAGCAATGGATCCATCATTCAAACCCATACCGCTGAACTTAGAAGAAAATTAAATGAATCATTGGAGGAGCTCTTGTCTATTGCAATCGATGATATTAGAATCCGATACAATAGCCAATCCAAGGAGATATTGACCAACATCGAACCTGCCTCCAAACATGTTGGGATTAACTATGTAATACCTAAGATCGGCGATAAGCGACATTTGGTATCATTATCCGTAAAGAATCTTATATACTATGTTCGGGAGCAGGAATTGAAGCATGACAAATTGGATCCGTCGCATAGGACGGATCGTCTAATGAACCAAATGATGAGGGATCTTAGGTTAACAGAGCAGCCTAAGCATATAGAGTGCTTCGATAACTCGAATTTTCAAGGAGCATTTCCTGTTGGTGCGATGAGTGTTTTCCGAGATGGCCGTCCCTCCAAATCAGAATACAGGCACTTCAATATCAAAACCGTTACGGGGCCTGACGACTTCGCATCGATGGAGGAGGTCATTACAAGGAGATATAGTCGATTGTTGGAAGAAGGCTCACCACTGCCGCAACTCATTGTTGTGGATGGTGGCAAGGGACAGCTAGCGGCTGCAATCAAGGCCTTGGATGGTTTGGGAATTTACGGCAAGACTGCAATAATTGGTATTGCCAAAAAACTTGAAGAGATATATTTCCCTGGTGATCCAGTTCCAGTTTATCTGGATAAAAAAGGTGAAACATTACGCATCATACAGCAACTTCGAGATGAGGTACACCGTTTTGGTATTACCCATCATCGTAACAGGAGAAGCAAGCAATTTACAGATTCGGAGTTGGCATCCATCAAAGGAATTGGCGAAACAACCGCCATGGACCTGTTACGGGCTTTCAAATCCGTCAAGAAAGTGAGAGAGGCTGCATTGGAGGATTTGATCGTCGTGGTTGGAAATTCAAAGGCCAACTTGGTCTTTAATCATTATCATCCAAAAGGTGATTAGTTCAAGGGTCTGGCCTCTTCAACCAATATGAATTCTTTTCCCTTGCTATCAACTCTTACAATTCGGTAACCTATTGTAGATTCATTGGCACTTGTGTCGTGAAAAACATATTCACAATGCTTGTCGGTTTTACAAATATCCTGCGTGTAGCCAGCTATAGTCCAGTTGCCTTTTTCGTCGGTTCGTTCCAACCGGAAATAATTCGGCAAACTGGTTTTGCCACATCTCCAACTGATGCGGACCCTATCGACCATGTTTGATACCGAGAGAATCGGTTGCATTGAAATCAGTTCGGATGGAGAGGATGATGCATAGGTTTCAGGCTCTTCGATTTTTTTCAATTCCATTTTTTGACAAACCTCCAATAATCCTTTCTCTAACCAGATGGATTCTCCTGGCTGGTTGCAAACCATGGCTGCGCGCATAGTAACTTTGGTTCCCTTAGGGACATCAATGGAATCGGTTATTCTTATGGTTTCCTTTCCCGCTTCTCCCTTCATGGTAATGGTTTTCACCAAGATTCCGTTGAATCGAAAGTAAATCCAAACAAAATCGCCAGCCTCTAAATCAGGGGTGCAACGGAACAGGGCGTTCACATAAAGCTTTTCCTTAGATGCTTTTTGCGACCATTTGATGGGTAGTGTCGTGGTTTGAATAGCGCATGTTTTTCCCGATGCCTTAATTCCTTCGGTTTCGATTTCGTTACAAATAATATGTTGTGCCTCTTTGTTCAAAGGGTCAAAAACATAAACCGATGTGCATTGTTGGGATAACGCTAGGTCGGTAAAACAAACTGCTAACAATATGAACAAATAGTTTTTCATGTTCATTAATAATGTCTTGGGACGGACTTCTACGGC
>JBKCHO010000082.1:0-21664 GCA_046302815.1 Bacteroidota bacterium
TATAGATCAATTGATAAAAAGCAGCTTGGTGCTACAGCTGAATTCTCCTGTCTCATCGGCAGAGAAAACTAGATAAACACCCGTTTGAACCCTGATGCCCGAAAAATCCGTTCCATTCCAAATGGCTTGGGTACCATTGGCAACGCCTTCATAGACCAATTGACCAGATACATCAGTAATCTTAAATGAACCGTTGGATATTAGACCCTTAATAGCAACAGGACCTGAATAGTCGTTTCTTACCGGATTAGGATAAACGATCACATCCCCGCAAGGCCCCTCGCCTTTTATGGCATCACCTTGATATGAAACAATCCCCCTGTTAGTTCCGATGTAAACCTCACCCGTATTTTGATCGATAGTAAGGGCGATGATGAAATTTGAGAGTAATGGCGAGTTTTGTTCATTGAAGTTGCGAATCTGCTCGGTACCATCGGAAGACATTAAAAAAAGACCCCCCGACTCAGTACCTATCCATTTTCTATTGGCTCCATCAACAGCAATGGCAGTTACCACTTCTGTCTCCAAGAGGTATTGATTGATACCGTCCTGATTAATGAGTATTTGCTGTGCGTCGAAGTCGGATGCAGTAGTTGCAGACCCGGGAGAATAAATTACTGCGATGCCCCTGCCGGTACCAAGCCAAATTTCACCTTCTAGGTCCTCCGTTATGGCTCTAATATCTACACTTGGTAAGTTTCCCTTTCCGATTCCAGTAGAGAAAAAACGAGACCTATCGTCAGATGGAATATCCAGAGTCCCGTTATCATTGAAAACCACCAAGCCACTACCCAAAGGAGCATTATTATCCAAAACATTGATCCATTTTTGTCCGTATGAGTCTACCGTCATGTCCCCAAACTGTGGGGCTCCAGGGATTCCAGGGATTCCAAATGCACGCCATTGTCCTTCACTTGTAAATACATTCACCGGGGCCGCCGCCAATGAATTCAGCACCCAAAGGTTGCCCTTTGAATCATAGTCCATTCCAACCACCTGACATTGCGTTGGGTTTCCTATTCCTAACTGCAAAGTACTGTTTGTCTCACGATAAGTGTTTACCGGCAATCCGTTTCTCATCTCCAACAATCCACTTCCTTTTGATCCGATAAATACATGAGTTGCATCGCTTGGGTCAACAGCAACAGACATGTTATCGAAAAGATTGCCTGTTTGAATCACTGTGCCAGGCATGGTTTTACCATTATATGTTTTCCAATCCGCCTCGAAATATTCAGAGAAATTGCATGGATTATATTCGTTAACCCATTTGGGACTCCTAGTCGCATGAGTTACCCACAAGCGACCTTGCTGTGAACGCATGGCTGAAATCAAATCGGAAGCAGGGCCATCAGGAAATATAAATCGAACCGGTTCTGAAGTATGGATTTTTACCAAGCCCTGTTGATTATCGGCAACCCATATCGTACCATCCGAACCATTAAAAGCGTCCCTGATATTAGGGTCTGAATAATCGTTGGGTCCAAACCGTTTGGACAAGATCGAATTAATATCAAAAACATATCCAACCTGGGATTTACACAATGTAAGAGTACCGTCATTGGTTTGCAAAGCGAGCGTTTTGGCAGTCCCCACAAAAAAAGTGTCTAGGCCTTGCACAAGAGGATCCATAAAAACAGGTTGCCAACCTGTACCATCATAGGCATAGAGGCTATCTTGGGAGGTAGTTGAAAACGCATCAGGCTTGGCATAATTTACTATCAATCTGCCATTGAAAGCCTCTATGAAATTATAGTCGCCATTATTACCGGCATCGGATTTAACCTGCGACCAGGAAGCATAATTTACAAGAAGGGGGTTGTTGATATTTGCAGCGAAAACACCCCTCTCCGTTCCTGCAAAGATAGAGTCGTTCATGAACGCGACATCGAATACCCGAATGGAGGCGCCATTGGGACCAATCAAATAGGTTTCCCTAACCTCCAAGCGAACCAAGTCAATAACTACGATCCCAAAACCACAGGAAAGGTAGGCCAAACCTCCTCTAAATTCGATACTGTAAATCGTTTTGTCACCCGTAATGTTTTTACGCTTGATGTCGGAAAGATTGATTATTTGATTGCCACGCAAAATATCCAGATTCGAATTTTCGTAAGCAACGACCAGGTTATTGGATGATTCATCATAAGCAAGCTCCGACACATCAAGCTCTGACAATCCAGAAATTTTGGAAAGCCCTTGTACGGCGTTTTCGTTTCGGTCGAAGTAAAACATGCCACGATCGGACGCGCAATAGATTCTGTTGCCGGCATCAGCAACACCTTTTACCTTGATATAGGGAAGATGGGCCCTCCACTGCCCCAAAGCCAGCGGCTGGGAACACAATTGCGCAGGCAGGAAAAGTATCCAGGAAAGTGCGACCAGAACCGGAGTGATGCTGCGTTTAAAATACATAATATTGCGCCTCAAAGGACTTCAAATATAGTCAATACACCATTCAGATAAGGCACTGTTCGACTCACAATGACAGGTAAAACCATAGCCGTTAACACTCGACTGCTGCTTCCCAACAGATTGGATGGTATTGGTTGGTTCACTTTCCATACGCTGAAGCGTATTACGAGAAACTATCCTGACACCCGTTTTTTATTTCTCTTCGACCGGCCCTGGTCCGAGGAATTTATTTTTAACTCCAATGTGGAGCCTGTGGCCCTTTTTCCCCAAGCCCGACACCCATTCTTATATTACTGGTGGTTTCAGTTTGCCGTTCCAAAAGCTTTGGACAAATTTAAGGTCGACCTTTTTCTGAGCCCTGATGGATACCTGAGCTTGAACACGGCCGTGCCACAGTTGGCTGTTATTCATGATCTTAATTTTGAACATTATCCGAAAGACCTCCCTTGGCTAACATCGGCTTACTATCGGCACTATTTTCCTCAATTTGCCAAGAAAGCCAGACGCATTGCCACCGTCTCCCAATATTCCAAAAACGACATTATTAGTACTTATGGTATTCCGGACCGCAAAATTGATGTCGTTTATAACGGTGTAAATGAATTGTACCAGCCACTTTCAGATATTCGGATCCAAAAGGTCAGGGAAAAACACACCCAAGGGAAGCCCTACCTACTTTTCGTAGGCATGCTGCACAAACGCAAAAACATCGCAAACATGTTGGCAGCATTCGATCAGTTTCGAAACACCAGGGATTCTGATGTGAAGTTGCTGATTGTAGGTCACAGAAAATGGTGGACCGAGGAAATGGAATCCACCTTCAACAAGATGAAGCACAAGGAAGAAGTGGTTTTCACTGGACGATTGCCAATTGAGGAGTTGGTGGAAATAACAGGAGCTGCAGCAGCCCTGACCTATGTGTCCTATTTCGAAGGATTCGGTGTTCCCATCATCGAGGCCATGCGGGCAGGAGTCCCAGTCATCACATCAAATATAACATCGATGCCTGAGGTAGCTGGAAATGCCGCCTGCATTTGTGATCCTTTCAGCATCGATTCCATTGCTTATGCCATGGCCAAAACCTGTGCTGATCCAACCTACCGAAAACAGCTCATAATTGAAGGCTTGGAAAGAGCCAAAACCTTCAGTTGGGAGAAAACTTCTGCTTTGCTTTCAGATAGCATTGAGCGATGCTTGTGAGTTTACCCCCTGCCAACAATCCCCTCTCTTGATTACCTTTGTGTAAATTTCCCAAATGCCTATGTCTCAAAGGGATTCCATATTAGTATTAGGTGCAGCCGGTCAAATCGGAACCGATTTAGTCATGCGACTTCGCAAAGACCATGGCGGAGACCGTGTAATTGCTTCAGATGTTAAACAAATAGGTGGCGAGCTTCGTGAGAGTGGCCCATTTGTTATCGCCGATGTACTCGACTTCAATGCCCTTGCACGCATCATCGACCAGCATCAAGTGAAAGAGGTTTATCTTCTAGCGGCGCTTTTATCGGCCACAGCCGAACAAAACCCCAAGTTAGCATGGAAGTTGAATATGGAAGGCCTGTTCAACATCCTTGACATCGCCAAAGAAAAAAAAGCCATCAAAATTTTTTGGCCCAGCTCTATTGCCGTTTTCGGTCCTACCACACCGCGTGATAACACACCACAGCATACGGTTATGGAGCCATCTACAATTTATGGCATAAGCAAACAAGCAGGTGAGCGTTGGTGCGAATACTACAACCATAAATTCAATGTCGATGTGCGCAGTTTGCGTTATCCAGGCCTCATCAGTTACAAATCGCCTCCAGGCGGTGGAACAACCGATTATGCAGTGGATATTTATCACCAGGCCTTGGAGAAAGGAAAATACACTTGCTTTCTGAAGCCAGGGACTGTTTTGCCCATGATGTACATGCCCGATGCCATGGATGCCACCATCAACCTTATGGAGGCGGACGCGGACAAAATCAAGATACGATCTTCATACAATGTTGGTGCAATTAGTTTCGATCCTGAACAAATCGCCAACGAAATCAAGAAGCACATACCGAACTTCACCATCGATTACAGCCCTGACTTCCGTCAGGCGATTGCCGACAGCTGGCCGCGTTCGATAGATGATAGCTCCGCCCGAGCCGATTGGGGATGGCAGGAAAAATATGACTTGGCTTCCATGACCGAGGATATGCTTATGCACCTTCGTGAAATGAAATCCATAGGGACACATAATTGATGCAAATGGAAAATCAACTTTTTGTTACCAATTCGCTGACGCGCGACAAAGAACTTTTCCGACCCATCAACTATCCTTATGTGGGAATGTATGTTTGCGGCCCTACCGTTTCAGGTGAATCGCACCTTGGTCACTCAAGGCCTTATGTGACCTTCGATGTGATATATCGATATCTCACACATTTAGGTTACAAAGTCAGGTATGTGAGGAACATCACTGATGCGGGACATTTTGAAGAGGAAGGACGCGAAGCTACCGATAAGGTTAATGAAAAGGCGAAGTTGGAACGCCTCGAACCTATGGAGCTTGTTCAGAAGTATACAAACCTGTTCCATGATATGATGGATTTGCTCAATTGCGAGCGCCCCGCCATTGAACCCACTGCAACCGGACATATCATAGAACAAATAGACATGATCCAAGAAATCATACGCAAAGGTTTTGCGTATGAAAAAAACGGATCCGTATATTTTGATGTAACCAAATATGCAAAAGGTGGCGACTACGGCAAATTGAGTGGCAGAGTAATAGAAGAGATGATTGCAGGTAGCCGCGACTTGGATGGCCAAGATGAGAAAAACCATCCGGCCGATTTTGCCCTTTGGAAAAAAGCACCACCCGAACATATCATGCGTTGGAACAGTCCGTGGGGCTCCGGTTTCCCGGGATGGCACATAGAATGCTCAGCTATGGCCACTAAATACCTTGGGGCTCCGTTCGACATACATGGTGGTGGCATGGATCTGATGTTCCCGCATCACGAAAGTGAAATAGCACAATCGCACATAGCCTGCGGATGTATGCCTGTGAAATACTGGCTTCATAACAATATGATTACCATCAATGGAAGGAAGATGGGGAAGTCGTATAACAACACCATCACCCTGCGCGAAATGTTTTTCGGCGGCCATACCTTGTTAGAGCGGCCCTATCCTCCAATGACCGTTCGCTTTTTCATTCTGCAAACACAGTACAGAAGCACACTGGACTTTTCCAACGAGGCTTTGCAAGCAGCCGAGAAAGGCCTTCAACGATTGCTCAATGCCTACGATTCCATTTCAAAAATTAAGGCAGGACCACAATCCTCGTCTGATTTGAACAGTATTGATAAGGCGTGCGAGGCTGCCATGAATGACGATTTTAACACCGCCATAGTGATTGCTCAATTGTTTGAGTTGACCCGTGTGGTGAACTCAGCCGTTGCTGGAACCGAAAATCTAACGGCCGAGGATACCACCAAAGCGAAACAAATTTTCGACACATACCTTTTCGGCATTCTCGGAATCAAAAAAGAAATTAAAAACAATTCGGGTGATGTAGAAGGATTGATGCAACTCATAATCGACATCAGAGCGCAAGCCAAGTCGAACAAAGACTTCTCTACATCCGATAAGATTCGTGACGAATTGGGCAAGCTTGGTATTTCGATAAAGGACGGAAAAGAAGGCACCAGCTGGACCAAATGAGAAAAAACACCATCACCGTGAACTCTACAAGTCGAATGACCTCAAGCCTAAAGTCAATTGCTGCAATGCTATTGGTGTCTGTGTTTTTTTTGTGCTCATGTGGATCCGACAAAAAGAGCGACAATAACGAGGATCAAACGGAGAAGACTGAAAATACAACACGCATACCAACTCCATCTTTCAATGCGGATTCGGCATATGCTTTTGTAAAAAAACAGGTTGATTTCGGACCACGCATACCCGGAACCAAGGCCCATGCCGAATGCGCACTTTGGTTGGAACAGAAGCTGAAAAGTTATTTTCCAGAGGTAGTCGTGCAAAAAGGAACCGCCACCACATTCGACCAAAAGAAATTTGAAATAAAAAACATTGTAGGGTCATACAATTCTCAAAACAGCAAAAGAATACTGCTTTGTGCGCATTGGGATACCAGGCCGTTTGCCGATCGGGATGAAGGTGGAAACCTCAATAAAGTTTTTGACGGCGCCAATGATGGTGGAAGTGGTGTTGGTGCATTGTTGGAAATAGCTCGTCAAATAAGTATTGCTAAACCGGATATGGGTGTGGATATCATCTTCTTTGACTTGGAGGATTATGGCAGACCTGACGACAGTCCATACCCGGAAATGCAAGATTCATGGTGCCTGGGTTCCCAGTACTGGGCACGCAATCCACATAAGTCCGGCTACTTTGCACAATACGGAATTCTATTGGACATGGTTGGTGCCAAAGGTGCCGTGTTCCCTAAAGAAGGCGCCTCCATGGTTTATGCACCCACTATCGTAGAAAAGGTTTGGAAAACCGCTGAGCGACTTGGATATGGAGCCCAATTCATAAATCTTCAATCCAACCCCATCACAGATGATCACATCTATGTAAACCAAATAGCCAACATCCCTTGCATCAACATCATTCATTACGATGTGAATGAAAGTGACTTTTTCTCACATCACCATAGGGTAAGCGACAACATGGATCAGATTGATCCAGCGACCTTGAAAATGGTGGGGCAAACCGTTTTAGAGATGTTGTTTAATCCGTGAAGCATCGCTTCTTAATGTCCGAAATCATAACAAAACAAAAAATCGCATTCGTGGTTGGAAGGCCCTCCGGCCATCCTCTTCACATGGCTTACGCCAATTCTGTCCATGCCGACATTATCCATGAGGATAGTATACTGCGTTGGCAGGATGTACCTACTGCAGGGAAGTTGCGCAGGTATGCAAGTTGGATGCTTAACGCATTTTTTTTCAAAAACAGAAAAAAATACGACATCTTCCTTTGTGAATGTCTCAGGGTACCGCCACTGATTTTGAAGTCCTTGGGCTTGATGAGAAGGAATCAAAAGTTAGCTGCTTTAATGGCTGATGAATCCTTATATTTTCTAGATCAGCATAAATACCCCGCCATGACCCAGTGGCTAATACGGCTTTTTTTAAAAAAATGTGATTATGTGATTGGTATAGGCACATTGCAATATGAGCTGGCATTGAAGCATGTTCCAAAGGGACATGAGAATAAGGTTCGCCTGATCCCATTTAACGGACTTGATGCAGACACACTCCAACGACTACTCGACATACCGACAAAAACCGGCATACCTAAGCGATTGCTTATAGTTGGTAACATGTCGGCTTACTGGAGAGCATGGTACAAGGGTGTTGATTTGTCTTTTGCCGCTTTCCAAAAATTGTGCGAACAATATGATTTGTATCTTGATATCATAGGAGACACCGCAAATGAAGTAGAGGAGGAACTGCTTTCGAATATGAATTCAACAACTAAGTCAAGAATTAAGTTCTTGGGTGAAATAAAAGATATACCCGCAGCACTTAAATCGTATGACATCTGCCTTCATCCAGCACGAGGCGATGCATTCCCCACCTCAACCTTGGAGTGCTATGCAGCTGGCATTCCAACCGTGGTTTCAGTAGATACTGGAACCAAAGCTTTTGCCAAAAAAGTGGATGATCAATTGGTTTGCGAATTGAATGAGGAATCGGTAACCTCCTCGTTGAAACATGTTTTGGATCTCGACACCCATGAATTGGAAAAAGTTTCAAGCGGATTAAAAAAGGTGGTGAGCGGTTGTACTCGTGAGGCCGCATTGCAAAACTTTAAAGACATCATCAGGCAAACAGTTGATTCGGACTGAGTCTGCAAAAGAATGCTATTCCCCTTCCGGCAGTCTAGTATACACATCTGTCCGACCATGATTGGAAAGTGCCAATGTATCTTTTTCAAATCTGGTGATTTGGTATACCAATGTATCTACGAATGAAACCTTGTTGCCGACACTTTCCACTTTCATTTTTAAGCTATCGCCCTCAACCCACCAATTTTTATAATTCAGCGTGGCCATATTTACCGATAAGGCAGTACCATCGCTGTTGAGCTGAAAGCCTTGGACCTCCTGGCTGTTTATTGGATTGGGCTGAACCCAAGTTCCAGCCATTTCATCGCCCTCATCCGCAAAAGAACTTAGCACTGTGCCATCATCTTGTGATTCTGTTGGTTTGTTGGAAGTACAACCGGAGGCATAAAACATGGCCGGTACCAGGATGAGAATAACAGCAAGTTTCATATTTAGGGGCTTTGAGGATAAAAAATCAGAGAGCTACTTTGTACAATATAGGATTTGTTTTGGTAAAATTATTAAGTTTAGTATATCTAACTCCTTGTTAAAAGGATTTCAATAAGATTTCAGAAAAGATGAGGAAGTTGGTTTTTCATAAGTTTAAAAATCATTTTTCATTGAGCAACTTGCCACCAAGGTATCAGGAAAATATGCCTTAGGGCAACATATTGATCTGTGACAAAAAGATTTGCAGGGATGATGAATGTTTTATAAATTTCGGATCGCAGCAAGCACATCGTGCTGATGTTGTAATCCAAAACCTCTCTCCAAATGGCACAAGCAAAATCACCGTTGTTGCGTATCATCCGCAAGGCATTTGCTCTCTCTGAAATCAGCCGACAACCAAACGCTCCAGAAATGCACGAATTGATCTGCCAAGTGGATCAAGCCAGAACTGAATATAATCGCAGACGATTCATCGGAGACATTTCAAAGGCAGCCATGTTCACAGGCCTTGCAGCCATGCTACCTGGTTGTACAAAGGATGATTTGATATCTGATACTCAAGAAACCTCTATGCGGAATCAAGGTCCACAACCTAGTATCGCAATTATCGGCGCTGGACTTGCGGGAATGAACTGCGCTTATCAGCTAAAAAAACGCGGCATATCTTCAACTATCTACGAAGGCTCAAACCGTACTGGTGGAAGAGTTCTTACTCGATCCAACTTTATTGCTCCAGGCACATACACCGAGTGTGGTGGAGAATTCATAGATACCGGGCACAAGCACATGCGAGATCTTGCATCGGAATTTGGTTTGATGCTTCTGGATACCAACGACCCCTCTGAAGCAGGATACCTAAACGATACCTTCTTCATTGATGGCGTCCATTATACAGAGGCGCAGGTAATACAAGCTTTTGCGCCTTACGCTTCAATCATTGCAGGCGACATCCAATCACTACCTACCAACTTTACCTATAACAATTACACTCCAGCCGTACAACAGTTCGATTCCATCAGCATCAGCCAATACTTCGATAGCATTGGAATGCCGAACTCCTTATTCCTTCGCAAGGGCTTGGAAGAGGCTTATCTTACCGAATACGGCAGGGAAGTGAATGATCAAACTGCCATCAATTTCCTATTCCTTTTCACCATCAACCCCGGAAACAGCAGTTATGACATATTCGGCTTGAGCGATGAGCGATTCAAGGTTATGGGAGGTAATCAGCAAATCACCGATGCGTTGGCAAATAATCTGCAGGGTCAAATCCAGTTGAACCGCAAACTCACACGGATTTCATTTAATGCAAATGGTCAATATGTAATACGCTTCCAAGGCGGTCCCGTGGTCACAGCCGACATATGCGTTATTACCATTCCATTCACATTGCTCAGACAAGTAAACCTAACCGAGCTGAACCTTCCAGCCTGGAAAACCAACACTATCCAGAATCTAGGTTACGGATCTAATGCCAAACTGCTGCTTGGCTTCAACGGTAAAAAATGGCGCGACTATGGACACTCTGGTGGCATTTTCTCCAACGGAACTTCGATTCCATCTACCCAATTCATTCAAACCGGATGGGACAACACAAGACTGCAGCCCGGCTCCAATGGAGGGTATACCGTTTACCAAGGAGGTAACCAAGGTGCTAACCTGAGCTTATCGCAAACTCAAACCATGTTGAATCATTTGGATGCGATGTGGCCCGGCACCGCTGCTCAATACAATGGCAACTCCAAACTCATCCATTGGCCTTCACACCCTTGGTCGTTGGCTAGCTATGCCTGTTGGCGCGTTGGGCAAGTTACTACGATGATGGGAGCAGAGGGAGAAAAAGTGGGCAACCTCTATTTTGCAGGAGAGCATACCAGTTTATGGTTCCAGGGATATATGGAAGGAGCGGTAGAGACAGCTGATAAGGTTGCAAAAGAAATTGCCTTGTCCGTTTAAAAACACTTTGCATGACAAACTAAAGAAATTACATTTAGTAATTTGCAATTTGACTTTGCGAACCTTCACCAACCATGTTGGGCTCCTATTCCATGTTTTATGGCAGCCCGTATCCATTTAAAAATATAAAGAATCAAGATTGGTATCTGAAATAAATTTAATTAGTCAGTAGGACCAAATGGAAAATTATACTATAGAGGAAAGCCTAAAGTGGAGGTCTGACAGAGGAAAGCGCATCTCTGTTTATGTGAAACTCACTGCTGTCCTAATGATAGTCGGTGGATGTATTTGGCCTTTTGTTCATCACTCCCCTTTGACAACGGCCTTGTCCATAGCCTTAATGGTGGTTCCCGGAATCATCATTCTGGTTCTACTCAAGAGCGAAAAAATAAATTTAGCAAGAATTCTCAGTTTTACATTTACCACAGGATATTTCCTGATTATTTGTTACTTATCTGCCGGGCTTAAAAATGAACCCGAAGAGAAACTGACTGTATATTTCTGGCTAGTAGTTTTAGCTACTGGATCTTATTTTTTTCTCTATGATTTAAAAAGACCATTCCGGGATTTAGTACCTGCCACGCTACTTTTCTTATTCTTTCTTTTACACATGAATATTATCGGAACGCCCAATATCATTTACATCGAACCAGCAAAGCTGTATTACATTAACCGCTTCACACTTTTCATGTCTTTGACAACGCTTTTTTTAATAACAAGACAGTTTGTTTCTCAAATAATAAGTGCGGAAGAGTCGCTTACTAGGACGGCAGATGAGCTCGAATCACTCATTGGAAAAATGCTTCCTAAACCGATTGCTGAAAAATTACGAGCTGACAAAAAAACCTTCGCAGAAAAATTCGACAGCTGTTCTGTGCTTTTCGCAGATGTGGTTGAATTTACTACCTGGTCAGAATCAAAAAAACCAGAGGAAGTTGCAAACCAACTAAATCATATATTTTCACTATTCGACGATTTGATTGAAAAAAGAGGACTAACAAAAATTAAAACAATTGGCGATTGTTATATGGTGGCATCTGGCATCCCAACCATGAATATTGACCATGCGCACAATCTGGTTAATGTTGCTTTTGAGATGTTAAAAATTGCAGAATCCGATGGGGTATTCCAATTTCGAATTGGAATAAATTCCGGACCCGTAGTGGCTGGTATAATCGGTAAAAATTCTTTTCTCTACGATATATGGGGTGATACCGTTAATACGGCTTCAAGGATGGAGAGCCATGGATCCGCAGGCAAAATCAACATCAGCGAATCCACCATGGAGCTCGTAAAAAACGATTTTTCTTTTTCATCAAACGGGTTTTATACAACACGAAGCGGTACCAAGGTGAGGATGTACACCGTGGATTAACTGGTAGTTGTGGCTTTTTGCCTTGCCAAGGCGCATTTTTAAGGGCTGTATTTCAGCTAATTGGCATTTTTTAGGGTGTTTTTTGTAGGTCGAAGTGGATTTGGTAACCCTTTCGTGCCGTCGTCGTAAACAAGGACAAATACATCATTATACCCATGAAAAATCCAAATATCAAACAACCCATCAACCTGATCATGTTCTTCGGTGCCCTTGCGGGAGATTATGGCTTGATGGTCTTAGCCTTTTACCTTGCCGCTGTGGGCGGATATATTGCATATCCAATAAGCCTATTGTTACTTGGCATTGCCCAACATCGTTTATCGGTGCTTGGACATGAAGGCGTACACGGTCTTATTTCAAACAACCGTAAAGTAAATGACATTATAGGACAAGTATTTTGTTTTTGGCCACTATTGACCGACCTAACCAGTTATAGGCAATTCCACGGCGACCACCATAAACATCTCGGTAAGGATGGCAAAGATCCAGAACATAATATGAAGGGAGACCGTTATCATTTACCCATCACCAAGAAAAGATTATTCACCGATTTTATCGCAGATTGCTTTGGTGCCTCATTCAAAGAATTTGTACATACTATGCTCTATTTTGGGAAAAAAGACAATCCTATTTGGGCAGGGTCATTCATTATGATGAGCGCAGGACTATCATGGTATTTCGGACATCCTGAATTCTTCATCTTATTCATGGTTTCGAAATTCACCACATTCTGGGCGGTATTTCGACTTAGAATCTACACTGAGCATACCGATATTCCAGGAACACATCGTGTTTATTTAAATGCTTGGCAAAAATTCCTATTTTCTCCACACCACATAGGCATCCACTGGGAGCATCATAATTTCCCGGAGTATCCATTCTGGCAACTCCCAAAAGTCAGAAAAATGCATAGCGAAGAGCCTATTGTTACCTTCGGAGAACTATTGGAATTTCATGAAGAACAAAACCGCTCTAGGTCTGCAAATTCGGAGCAAGTGGCAGCATAAATAAAAACAATAAAAAAGCACCTTGAAAAAGGTGCTTTTTTATTTTACTGGCTTTTCAAATATCAGTCACTCCACCCGAAATGATGAACTTCATCATCTCCGTTCCATTCACATCTAACTCCTTAATGCTTGAGGAATCCACAATCACAAGTTGACCATTAAACCCATAGGAGAACGGCAAGTACACCGCCATCTTTGTTTTCTCTATTCCCAATCGGGTCAGATTATCTTCTGTTACGAACCCGATACGCTGTATGACAGGATTATTGTTCACCGTAACCAGAACAGGTTTGGTGAACCGTTTCTTTTCGCCAACAAAAGCTTCAACCAAATCCTTCATCGATGTGTAAATGACTTTGAGCAATGGGGTTCGCTCGAGAAGCTTCTCCACCATACTGAAAACAGGGTTGGCCACTAAGGTGGAAGCGAAATAACCCAACAAAGTCACAACGATAAATAAGAATAATATCCCAAAACCCGGAAGATCGAACTCAGCTACACCGGGAATATTGACAGGCACTTGCAAGGGGACTAGACTATCGACCCACAAAATTGCTTTGACAATCACAACCAAGGTGACTGTTATGGGCACGGTAATGAGCAATCCTTGAAAAAAATAGTTGACCAACCGTTTGAAACCGCTTTTGTTCTTGCCCATTTTAATTGGTTATTGCGTCATTTTATCAATAAGCCCTGCCACTACGGCCCTCGATGTAATTAACGAAGGATCGACACACGACTTTGTTGCCGCCCGGAGTTGGATAATCGCCCGAGAAATACCAATCCCCCGTATGATCAGGACAAGCAGCATGCAAATCTTCAATCTTCTGATAAACTATTTTGAGCTCTGCCTGTAGATCATCTGGACGGATCAGGTTGGCAATTTCATCCGATATCTCAACAGCTGAAAATGCGCGATAAATATCTTTAACAGGATTCAGCATTTCAGAGGTGGGCATCTTCAATTGCTCCTTACAACGCTTGTACACATCATCTATCACCGATTGCTTTCCACTCTTCTTTAACAAGCTAATAGCAGCTTGAAATGCCACGAAGTCTCCCAACCGAGCCATATCAATGCCGTAGCAATCCGGATAGCGGATTTGAGGCGCGGAGGAAACAATCACGATTTGCTTTGGACCCAAGCGATCTAGCATTCTCAAGATGCTTTTTTTCAGAGTGGTGCCACGCACAATAGAATCGTCTATGACAACCAGGTTGTCAACTCCCCTATTCACGGTTCCATAAGTGATGTCGTAGACATGAGCCACCAAATCATCGCGCTGCGCATCATCCGTGATGAATGTGCGCAACTTGGCATCCTTTATGGCAATTTTTTCAATGCGTGGCTTGATAGAGAGGATGTGATCCAACTCTGATTCGCTCATTCCGGGACCGGCCTTCAGAATCTTTTTCTTCTTGACCTCACGCAAGTAGTCCTCCATGCCTTGCACCATTCCGTAAAATGCGGTCTCTGCTGTGTTAGGCACATACGAGAATACCGTATTCCTCAAGTCGTAGTCAACACACTCGAGAATGGATGGACAAACATTCCTACCAAGTGCTTTGCGCTCCTTGTAAATGTCGACATCGCTGCCGCGGGAGAAATAAATACGCTCGAAGGAACAAGAGCGTCGTGTCATCGGCTCGCGAAATGAAACCTCTTTCACCTCGCCATTCTTGCGGATGACCAAAGCCGAGCCCGGAGGAATCTCACGCATTTGCTCAACAGGAATATTGAAAGCGGTTTGCATGGCAGGCCTTTCGGATGCGACCACCACAACCTCGTCGTTCTGGAAGTACCAAGCCGGACGAATACCGCATGGGTCGCGCATCACGAATGCATCGCCATGGCCGAACATGCCGGCAATGGCATAACCGCCATCCCAGCTCTTCGCAGCTCTTGTCAAAATTCGTTGTATATCTAAGTTATTCGCAATAAGAGAAGTGATTTCCTTGTTAGAGTGTCCTTCTTTTTTGAATCGTTCGAAAAGGAATTCATTTTCTTCATCCAAAAAATGACCTACCTTTTCCAATACAGTAACCGTATCTGATTTCTCTTTGGGATGTTGTCCAAGCTCTAGCAGTTGCCCAAGCAATTCATCCACATTGGTAAGATTGAAGTTCCCTGCCAATACCAGATTACGCGTCATCCAATTGTTCTGTCGCAAAAAAGGATGACAACTTTCGATGTCATTCTTGCCATAAGTTCCATATCGAAGATGACCCAATAAAAGTTCTCCTGTAAAAGGCAGCTCACGCTTTAACCATTCGGTGTCATTGAATTTTTCTGGATAGCGCGACATGGCATCAGAAAATCTTCCATTGATGTTTCCAAAAATGTCGGCAATAGGTTGAGATGCATTGCTTCGCTGTCGACTGATATAGGCCGTGCCAGGCTCCTGATTCAACTTGATGGAAGCCACACCTGCGCCATCTTGTCCACGGTTGTGTTGCTTCTCCATCAACAGATAGAGCTTGTTCACACCATAAAAGGGCGTGCCGTATTTTTCCTTATAGTAAGAGAGTGGTTTAAGTAGACGAACAAGGGCAATTCCGCACTCGTGTTTTACCTGGTCGCTCATGGCGGGGTTCTAAGATGCAAATATAAGCAAAAGCGAGCAGCGTTCGTATCCTGCTGATAGTGAGAGGAAAGAGGTGTGAAACCGATCGCTACTCAAAGGTAACCATTTGGGCTGCAACCACTTTTTTGGTTTGCTTGTCTTGCACAAAAAATAGTAGACGCCTTCCAGCGGATTTGCCAATGCGACGCGCAGGGATCCTGGCAACACCCTTGCTTGCTCCTATATTGGTCGTGTGGAAAAGCAAGGATACATTTTCGTTTCGCAAGGTCTTGCCTTTGTTATCCCCCGCCGTGACTTTAGTATCCATGGGCTTTTCCAATATCACCACATTCATGTAATAGGCGGATGGCTGCTTTTTCATTTTTTCAATGCCCGTTAAAGTATATCCGACATCCAAAGTGTCATCAAACAATTGGAAATTGACATTCAATGAAACTTGGCGCTGCATCCCTAATTGTTTATTCACCTCCTGCTTCACCTGATTGGAGGGGGTAGGAACTCCGTTTACAACGAAATAGGGCGTGTAAGTTTCTTTGTCCTTGGCAACAGATGAGTAATTCGTAAGCCTCCGTGTATGCTTCAGTGAACTGAATGGGTCCTTCCATCCGAAACGATTCCAAAAATCGACATGCAACGAAATGCAATAAACCCCATCCGCCGATTGCTTGTTCAATTCCGACAATAGTTTGTCAGCCTCTGGGCAATTGATGTCGCCTTGGGAGGTGAAGAGTTCCACTACGGCGAATTTGTTTTGCGAAAAGGAATCAAATGGCAATGTTGCCATCAGCATAAAAACAAAAATGAAAACAATTTGACGCATCATGGAGTTGAATGAGTAGTGAAAAGTGACAGGTTACAAGTTTTATCTCTTGGGTTTCAAATCTGAATTATTCTCATTGACTAATGCTATCTGCCAACCGCCACAGCCACTTGAACAAATTAAGAATAGTAAACCGATTATGCTTTTAATTGAGGTCAAGACACTTAAGCGAATGCACTCTTCTCCATTCCAAGCCACTCCAATGCCGTTCCACTTAATAAGCGTTCTTTGGTGGCATTATCGTATTCCATGGAGTTGATTAAGGTTCCGGGGATATCTTCACCCAATGGGAATGGATAATCCGAACCAAGAGCAACTTTATCGGCTCCGGCAAGATTCACCAGAAATCGTAGCATGTCTTTGTCGTGCACCAACGAATCGAAATACATTTTACCGAGGTAATTTCTTGGATTGATTTTATTGTCTACAGCTACCAAATCGGGACGGCAGTGGAACCCGTGTTCTATGCGGCCGATGGTGGAAGGGAACGAGCCGCCGCCATGTGCAAATGCCACTCGGAGTTTAGGCAAGCGCGCAAACACACCTCCGAATATCATCGAACAAATGGCCAAGGATGTTTCGGCAGGCATGCCCACCAACAAGGGCAGCCAGTATTTCTGCATCTTTTCCTGTCCCATCATTTCCCATGGATGAACAAAAATAGCTGCACCGAGCTTTTCTGCTGCAGCAAAGAACGGGAACAACTCGGGAGCGTTTAAGTTCCAATCGTTGACATGACTGCCTATTTGCACACCGCGCAATCCGATTTGCATGCAACGCTCCAACTCTTGAATGGCTAACTGCGGGTCTTGCAATGGCACAGTGCCCAATCCTACGAAACGCTTGGGATGCTCACGCACGATGTTGGCGATATGGTCATTCAAAAACTGCGCTACCTCCAAACAATCCTTCGGCTTGGCCCAATAGCTGAACATCACCGGCACGGTAGACAACACCTGCACATGCACGCCATGATGATCGCACTCATGCATTCGCTTTCCTGCATCCCAACAATTCTGCTCCACTTCCCTGAAGAACTTATCGCCAACCATCATCTTAGCACAACAGGGCTTATGATGATCCAATTGTATGAACCCACCATAACCAAATTTCGAACCGAAGTCGGGGATGTGCTGCGGGAGAATGTGCGTATGGATGTCGATGGTTAACATGAAAAGGATTGTTATGATTACCTGGATTGATTATGAAGGATTATTATGATTGGCTAGGAGGGATTTTTATGATTGTCTGGATTGGTTATGAAAGATTATTATGATGGGCTGGAAGAGATTTTTATGATTTGATCTGATAAATTTATTTAATTTTGAGTGCTTTTCATAAGGTCCTTTTCAATTTAACCACTTTTCAAATGTACCCAAACAATTTTGCCCATTCGGCTATTACCGACAAAGTTATCAAAGCCTTTTACAAAGTTTACAATAATCTGGGATATGGCTTCTTGGAAAAGGTGTATGAAAGGGCTGTAGCTATCGAGCTGGAAAAAGCAGGTCTTTCCTTCAGAACCCAAGTGCCACTTCGAATTTACTATGAAGGTAAAAGGGTCGGCAAGTATATTCCAGACATTATTATTGAAGATCAAGTCGTGCTCGAAATCAAAGCCGTGAGCTGCCTACATCCAAGCCATGAAGATCAACTCAGAAATGCCTTAAAGGCATCTGGAATGGAGGTAGGTCTTTTAGTTAACTTTGGGATTCAGCCTCAGATAAAAAGGAAAGTGTTCTCTTCTGAATTCAAAAGAAGCATGAAACCCGGCATGGAAAAATATGACTCAAATCCATAGCCAACAAGTCATGAATACTTATCATAACCCATCATAAAAATCATCACCATCCTTTTTACCCTACATCAAATTTAATCCCCTGCGCCAAGGGCAGCTGTGTGCTGTAGTTGATGGTGTTGGTTTGACGGCGCATGTAGATCTTCCAGGAATCGGAGCCGGATTCGCGGCCGCCACCGGTTTCCTTTTCACCACCGAAGGCACCACCGATTTCGGCGCCCGATGTACCGATGTTCACATTCGCGATGCCGCAGTCGGAGCCGCGATGCGAGAGGAACAATTCGGTTTCGCGCATATTGTTGGAGAAAATGGACGACGACAACCCCTGTGGCACATCGTTCTGTATGTCGATGGCCTCTTCGATGGTTTTGTATTTGATGAGGTACAGCAGCGGAGCAAAGGTTTCGTGCTGCACGATCTGGTAATGGTTATGCACTTCGGCGATGCACGGCGTCACATAACATCCCGACTCGAAGCCAGCGCCTGTAACTGAACCTCCACCGTAAATGATCTTGCCACCTTCTTGTTTCACTTGTTCGATGGCGTTATTGAAGTCGGCGACAGCCTTGGTATCAATCAACGGACCAACCAAAGTGGAAGGATCCAATGGGTTTCCAATTTTCACGTGCTTGTAAGCAGACACCAACTTGTCGCGGAAAGCATCGTACACACTTTCGTGGATGATGAGTCGGCGTGTGCTGGTGCAACGCTGCCCGCAGGTGCCCACAGCACCGAACAACACGGCACGCAAGGCCATTTCCATATCGGCTTCAGGTGTGATGATGATGGCGTTGTTGCCACCCAACTCCAGCAGAGAGCGACCCAATCGCTCGCCTACGATTTTGCCGACGCGCTTTCCAACAGCAGTGGAACCAGTTGCGGAAATCAAGGGCACGCGTTTGTCGGCAAGGAAATTGTCGCCCACATTTTTCGAATTGCCAGCTGCTAGACACAAGGTTCCCTCAGGAACATTATTCGCCTTCAACACATCTGCAATGATGTTATGCACCGCAATAGCGCAAAGCATCACTTTGGAAGATGGCTTCCACACAACCGTATCACCACACACCATGGCCAACATCGCATTCCACGACCAAACGGCAACAGGGAAATTGAACGCACTGATAACGCCTACGATTCCTAACGGATGGTATTGCTCGTACATGCGGTGATCGGGACGCTCGCTGTGCATCGTGAAACCATGTAGTTGTCGCGACAAGCCTACGGCAAAGTCGCAGATGTCGATCATCTCTTGCACCTCACCCAATCCCTCCTGGTATATCTTACCCATTTCATACGACACCAACATACCCAAATCTTCCTTCTTCTCACGCAACGCGTTTCCGATCTGACGAACCACCTCGCCGCGCTTGGGAGCTGGTACTTTGCGCCATTCCAAAAACGCTTGGTGCGATTGCACAATCATCGCCTCGTAATCATCGGCGGTTGCCTGGGCGATTTTTCCAATCAACTTGCCATCGGCCGGAGAATACGATTCAATGACCTCGCCTTTGGTATCAAGCCATTTGGTGCCCGTGCAGGCGCCGTGATTCATTTCTTTGATTCCCAGTCGTTGGAGTGCTTCGGCAATACCGTAGTTGGATGACATGTGCGTGGATTTTATGGGTGCGAAATTAGTTAAAGTTAGATGAAGGGTATTATAGGATTATTATGATTGTAATGATTTTTTATGATAGGATTTCTTAAGCCAGACAACACTTAACATTAACAAGACCAACTTGGCACATGCTACTTGTCACATGCCACTTGTCACTTGAGTGAAATACAAACATTCTTCTCCTCCGTAAAAAAGTCGAGCGCCTCGAATCCGCCTTCGCGGCCGACTCCGGATTGTTTCACGCCGCCGAAAGGCGTGCGCAAGTCACGCAACAGCCAGCAGTTGATCCACACGATACCGCTCTGGATGCGGGCAGCCACACGATGAGCCCGATTCAAGTCGGAGGTCCATACCGTGGAGGCTAAGCCGTAGTTGGTGCTGTTGGCGTATTGCAATACCTCATCTTCGCTGTCGAACGGCATGATGGTCACCACAGGGCCGAAGATCTCCTCTTGGTTCGTACGGCAGTCGTGTGCCAATCCTTCTATGACAGTGGGAGCGATGAAAAATCCTTGTGCGTTCTCTCCTTCCGGATGGATACGCGCGCCGCCGCACAAAATGGTTCCGCCCTCCTGCTTGGCCAGCTCGATGTAGGAGAGGATCTTGTTCATGTGCTGTTCTGAAACGATGGCGCCCATGCGGTTGGCATCGTTCAGCGGGTCTCCGACTTGCAGCTGCTTCACGTGTTCTACAAACGCAGCTTTGAATTTATCGTAGATGGAACGCTCGATGAACATACGGCTACCGCACAAGCAAATCTCGCCTTGGTTAGAGAACGAAGACAACACCGAAGTCTTCACTGCCTTATCGAAATCGCAATCACCGAAGATGATGTTGGGATTCTTTCCACCAAGCTCCAGTGAAAGCTTCTTGAACATGGGTGCAGCCACCCGCGAAATCTCTGCTCCGGTTTTGGTGCCTCCCGTAAAGGAAATAACCGGTATCTCGGGATGAGCCGTGATGGCGCTTCCCACTTTGGGTCCCAGTCCGTGTATGATGTTCAGTACACCTGCAGGCAATCCTGCTTCGATGCACAACTCCGACAGCAGGTAGGCCGTCATGGGTGTGATTTCGGAGGGCTTCGCTACCACGCAGCAACCGGCAGCTAATGCGGGTGCTATTTTCCATGTGAATAAATAGAGTGGCAAATTCCAAGGCGAAATGCATCCGGCCACGCCGATGGGATGACGCAGCGTATAATTGATGGCTGTGCCCTCCATGCTGTGTGCGGCATTGTGGTTATGGAGGATGCCCGTTGCATAAAAATGAAAGTTCTTCGATGCGCGCGGGATATCAACGGCCTTGGCCAACCACAATGGCTTTCCATTGTCGATGCTCTCGGCCAATGCAAGTTTGTCGAGGTCGCGATCAATCAGCTGCGATATTTTTACTAGAATAGACGAGCGTTTATCTGCGGAAGTATTACTCCATCCCGCGAAAGCGGCCTTGGCAGCCTGTACCGCCAACTCCACATCGCGTTCATCTGAATCAGGAATATGGCTGTAGGTTTTTCCTGTGGCGGGATTGATGTTATCGATATAAGTTCCCGACACGGGAGCCACCAACGCGCCGTTGATGTAGTTGCTGATTTTTTGCATACGCTAATTACGCCTCGATCAAAGTTTGGTGAAACGCTGTACCGACGATTGGCCATTGCTGTACACTCGCAACAGGTAAACCCCATTCGACCATTTGCCGGTTTCAATCATCACGGATGGATGGGATATGCGGGTGTTCGCTATTAGAATACGTCCCGATGGATCGGTAACCTCGTACGTCATGCCCTCTTGATATTGTAGGATTTGCA
>JBKCHO010000083.1:0-11343 GCA_046302815.1 Bacteroidota bacterium
TTTACCTCAACCTTGAACTCACGCTTCATACGGTCAACGATGATTTCCAAATGCAACTCGCCCATTCCGGAAATGATAGTCTGACCAGTTTCTTCATCAGACTTAACGCGGAATGTAGGATCTTCCTCAGCAAGCTTACCAAGGGCCACACCCATTTTATCCTGGTCGGCCTGAGTCTTGGCTTCAATTGCCAAACCGATTACAGGCTCGGGGAAATTCATTGCTTCAAGTACGATGGGTGCATTTTCGGCACAAAGCGTATCACCGGTTTTGATATCCTTAAATCCAACGGCAGCACCGATATCACCAGCTTCGATGAACGGAATCTGGTTTTGCTTATTGGCGTGCATCTGGAAAATACGGGAGATACGCTCCTTATTGCCAGAACGAGTGTTCAAAACATAAGAACCCTCATCCAAACGACCAGCGTAACAACGAAAATAAGCCAAACGACCTACATAAGGATCTGTAGCAATTTTGAAAGCCAAAGCTGTGAATGGCTCTTTGGCATCAGGCTTACGAACAACCTCTTGCTCTGTGTCTGGGTTGGTACCCTTGATGTTTTCCTTGTCTAGGGGTGAAGGCATCAATTCCATAACCAAATCGAGCATGGTTTGCACACCTTTGTTTTTGAATGATGATCCGCAAACCATTGGAACCACTTTGTTCGCAAGGCAGGCCTGACGCAAGGCATCCAAAATTTCACGCTCGGAAATAGAGTTAGGGTCCTCGAAATATTTTTCCATCAACTTCTCATCGAATTCGGCGATTGCCTCGAGAAGTTTCTCACGCCACTCCTTTACCTCATCCAACATATCGTCAGGAATAGGAACCTCAGTGTAGGTCATTCCTTTGTCGTGTTCGTTCCAAACGATACCACGGTTGTTGATCAAATCAACAACTCCCTTAAAATTATCTTCGGCACCGATGGGTAACTGCAAGGGCAGCGGATTACCTCCGAGCACCTCTCTAACCTGCTTTACCACATTTAAAAAGTCGGCACCAGCACGATCCATTTTGTTAACAAACCCAATACGCGTTACATTGTAGTTGTTTGCAAGACGCCAGTTTGTCTCGGATTGTGGTTCAACACCATCAACAGAAGAGAAAAGGAACACCAGACCATCCAAAACACGCAAGGAGCGGTTTACCTCAACGGTAAAGTCAACGTGACCGGGAGTATCAATAATGTTCAGTTTGTATTTCTCATTGCGGTAATTCCAAAAGCAAGTGGTAGCGGCCGAAGTAATGGTGATTCCACGCTCCTGTTCCTGCGCCATCCAATCCATGGTGGCGGCTCCATCGTGAACCTCTCCTATCTTGTGTACTACTCCTGTATAATATAGTATGCGCTCAGTGGTAGTCGTCTTTCCCGCATCAATGTGGGCAGCGATACCGATGTTACGAACATACCTGAGGCTTTTAATATCTTGTGCCATTTGGATACCTTAATACTGTGTCTTAATTCTCTATATATATTGTAGCTGATCGAATTCTGTTTAAGCTCTGAAGTGTGAGAAGGCTTTGTTTGCCTCAGCCATTCTGTGAGTGTCGTCCTTCTTCTTTACCGCAGCACCTTCACCCTTGGAAGCAGCCACGATTTCTCCGGCAAGCTTGTCGCGCATAGATTTCTCATTGCGCTTACGGGCAAACATGATGAGCCATTTCATACCTAAAGCGGTACGACGCTCTGGGCGGATTTCACTAGGAATTTGGAAAGTAGCACCCCCAACACGACGGCTCTTTACCTCTACGGTAGGGCAAATGTTGCCCAAGGCTTTTCTGAAGGTTTCCAATCCATCCTCTTTGGTACGGTTGGCAACTACTTCAATAGCATCGTAAAAAGTCTTGAAAGCAGTACTCTTCTTTCCGTCGTACATCAGACTGTTCACAAAACGGGTAACCATTGTGT
The DNA here is from genome assembly GCA_046302815.1 of Bacteroidota bacterium. Taxonomy (GTDB): domain Bacteria; phylum Bacteroidota; class Bacteroidia; order AKYH767-A; family OLB10; genus JALRAP01. Next base: position 1,913 of record JBKCHO010000083.1, read on the forward strand.
CATTGAACTTCGGGTCAGGGAGCAGGATCCTCTTTTTGGGTTTGGACTTCCTCATTGTATCTTGATATTCGGAGTGTTAATTCTGGTTGGTTGTATTATTACTTCTTGCCTTTGGTTGCTGCCGCTGCTGCACCCGCTTTCGGCTTCTTGGTACCGTACTTGGAACGACGCTGGTTTCTGCCTTCTACACCGGATGTATCCAAAGACCCACGGATGATGTGGTATCGAACACCTGGAAGATCCTTCACACGACCACCACGGATCAGCACGATGGAGTGCTCCTGAAGGTTATGACCTTCGCCGGGAATGTATGCAGTAACCTCAAACTTGTTGGTCAAGCGAACCCTCGCCACTTTACGCATAGCCGAATTTGGCTTCTTTGGCGTAGTGGTGTAAACACGGGTACATACTCCCCTGCGCTGTGGGCATGAGGTGAGGGCAGGCGACTTACTCTTGTCCTCCAGTTTGGTGCGTCCTTTTCGAACTAGTTGCTGAATCGTTGGCATTGTGCGATCTAAAGTTTATTTTTCGGTCGGGGAAACCCCCTTTTTTGGGAAGGGCAAAGGTACAAGATGTTTTTCAATTTTCAATCAGCACTTTAAAAAAAATACACGCACCTCCGGAAAGCCCCCGAAATATACCCCAATAATCTAAATATCAATTGTTTAAATATCGTTAACAATTGCCATGCCAAATGAAATCCTGTTAAAAAAATTAAAAGCACTGAAAATCATGGCCAATCAATTCAATGAGACGAGCATTGGGATTGATCGTTCAAAACGGCTATTTTTACCCTGTTTAACAAGCTTAAAATGGATAATATTCGAACTCTTCTGATCGTGGATGATGAGCCCGATATGGAACTTCTCATTAGACAGAAATTCCGCAGGAAAATTGCATCAGGCGAATTCGTTTTTCACTTCGCTTCCAATGGATTAGAAGCTCTTAATGCCCTCGATGCGAATCCTGAAATAGAACTGGTTTTAACAGACATCAACATGCCAACAATGAGTGGACTAGAGTTTTTGGAAAAACTTGGTTCCACGAAGCACTTATGCAAGGCTGTAGTGGTTTCGGCTTATACGGATATTCAAAACATCCGAACTGCCATGAATAGAGGAGCCTTTGACTTCATTACCAAGCCAATTGATTTTACCGACCTCGAAACCACCATTGCCAAAACCTTCGGCGCCATCGACGAATCCAAAGCTGCCTCCCAAGCCATCTCACAAAGAGACCAAGCTGTTGTCGATAAAGAGAAGGCTCAATCATCGGAACGCTTCAAGCAGCAGTTCCTAGCCAACATGAGCCACGAAATCCGAACCCCGATGAATTCGGTAATCGGTATCACCAATCTGATATTAAAAACGGAACTAACTGAGCAGCAGCATAAATACATTAGCATGATTCAAGCTGCATCTGAGCAGCTTATGTCCATTATCAACGACATCCTCGACATCTCCAAGATTGAGGCCGGTAAAATGACCTTCGAAAAAATAGGGTTCAATTTAAATCAAGTTGTTGAAAATGTGTTGAATATGCTTCAGTTTAAAGCTCAAGAGAAAAAACTGGAACTGAAGTCAAATGTAACCAGTGAAATACCTGACAACATTATTGGAGACCCCTCAAGGTTAGCCCAAATATTGATCAACCTTGTTGGAAATTCAATCAAATTCACGCATGAAGGATTTATTGAGATAAAATGTAATATGATATTTAAATCCAATACTTTATGTGATATTGAGTTTAGCGTTACTGATACAGGAATCGGAATACCGCAGGACAAATTGAGCTCCATTTTCGAAAGCTTTACACAAGCCAATAGCGATACAAGTCGAAGATATGGTGGAACCGGTTTGGGCTTGACCATTTGCAAGCAGTTAACCGAATTACAAGGCGGCAAAATAGGTTTGGAGAGTAAACTTGGTTTAGGAACACGATTCTTTTTCAATATACCCTTTGAGATCGGACAAAAAACACACAAGCTTGATAACGAATCTACTCCAACTAAACGACAACCGCTTATTCCGGGAACTAGGATTTTGCTGGTAGAGGATAACGATTTTAATAAAATAGTGGCAGAAGATACAATTCAAGAAGAGTATCCAGGCGTTATTATTGAACATGCCTCCAATGGCTTAGAGGCCGTTGAAATGGTCACAAACAATAGTTATGAATTGGTTCTAATGGACATCCAAATGCCCGAAATGGATGGCTACGAAGCCACCAAAACCATTCGTAAACTAGATTCTGAAAAGGCAATGATTCGAATCATGGCAATGACCGCAAATGCCACACCTGAAGAAATTGCAAAATGCTTTGAATCAGGAGTTAACGAGTATATATCTAAACCATTTGTTCCAGAAGAATTGTTCACAAAAATGGAGCAGCAGGTTGCCTCGGGAAAACAGATCAACAGCTAATCTTTATCCGAAGATCATTCCTTTATTTTCGGATCTTTCCTTTTGTTGATTTCATCCCTGATTTTAGAGGCCAATTCGTAAGCCTCATCCTCTATTGCCCGATTCAAGGAAGCATTTAATTCCTCCTCACTATAACTCGAAAACTCGGCTAATTTGGACTTTTTGGCTGATTTAGATTGCCTGGGCGAACTCGACTCCTCTGGAGTGCTTTTGCTAAAAGAAGTGGGCGGTGCCAATCTGCCAGTATCCTCCTTTTGTTCTTTTACTATTCCAGCTTGATCCAGAATGGTATTGTAAGTGTAAACAGGACAGTTGAACCTGACAGCCAGAGCAATAGCATCGGACGTCCTAGAGTCAATTTCATGTGTAATCACACCGTTAGACATCACAAGGTTTGAAAAAAACACGCCTTCCTTCAACTTGTAAATGACAACCTCTAACAATTCAATATTAAACTCAGTGGCCAGACTCTTGAAAAGATCATGCGTTAATGGCCTCTCCGGGGTCATATTTTCAAGTTCAATCGCAATAGACTGAGCCTCATACATTCCGATAGCAATTTTCAGCATCCTACTTCCCCCTACCTCTAATAGCTCCAAAGTATAGGCACCACTTTGGTACTGACTTGGTTTTAGGTCTGAAAATTCTAGTCTTACTTTTTCCATCTACTTCCTTGATCGGGAATCAGGTATGTAACCTTAAATATACAAAAAATATTGTTGGAATTCAAGACTTAGGCCATTGCCGTCTTGAATTTCTTTATGGATTCAATCAACCGAGGCACAACATCAAAGGCGTCGCCAACAATGCCGAAATCTGCTGCCTTGAAGAATGGAGCCTCTGGATCCTTGTTAATTACCACAATGGTTTTGGAGGAACTCACACCGGCCAAATGTTGAATGGCTCCTGAAATGCCAATTGCTATATACAAATTGGGACTAACCGATATGCCAGTCTGACCTACATGCTCCGAATGGGGCCTCCAATGTGCGTCTGATACGGGTTTGCTACATGCAGTGGCTGCTCCAAGTAATGAAGCCAATTCCTCTACCATGCCCCAATTTTCCGGACCCTTCAATCCCCTTCCAGCAGATACGACCAGTTCAGCCTCAGGCAATGAGATCTTATCAGAGGCCTTAACAATCTCCTTAACCATCTCCGCGAAACCATTGTCTGGGACACTAGGAGTAAAATCGATAATGGATGGGGTAGTTTCCTTAACAACAACCTGATATGAGTTGGGAACAATAGTAATTACCTTGACTGCGCTAGTAACCTCCACATCCGCGTAGGCCTTTCCGGAGAATGCGTTTTTTCGGACTTTGAACCCACTTTGAATGTTGGGAAGTGAAATGGCTCCATCAACCAAACCGGCATTTAATCTGACTGCAACTCTGGGCGCCAAACCTTTACCAGAGAAAGAAGCGGCCATGACTACTACAGAGGCGTTTTCTGCCTTGGCAGCTTCACTCACAACAGCTCCATAGGCCATGTTTACAAAAGTTTTCAATCGATCGTTGGATACATTCAAAACTTTGGATACTCCATAGCGACCCAACTCCGAAAGCGATTCCTGAGCAACATCTCCAATGGAAATAGCCACCAAGTCAGTATTTAACATTTCGGCTACAGCTGAGCCATACGATACAACCTCAAATGCGGATTTCTTAAAAGATCCGGATGAATTTTCACAATATACCAGAACGGACATAGGATGATGGTTTTACGAGTTTTATATCACTTTCGCTGTTGTGTGTAACAAGTTAACCAGCTGGTCGGTTTGATCTGCTTCAACCAATGTTACTTGACCACGAGGAGCTGGCTTATCGTAGGATTGGACATGAGTAAATACCGGGACATCCACGGGCTCTACCACCTGCAATGGTTTTGTTCTTGCAGACATGATACCCCTCATATTGGGAATTCTCGGCTCAGCCATTCCTTCGGTGGCACTAACTACCATGGGTAGTGGACAATGAATAACCTCCTTGCCACCTTCGATCTCCCTTTCCAATACCACTTGTGAACCATCAATATTCAATGACTTGCAAATGGAAACGGATGGCCTTTCCAATAATTCACCAACCATGGCCGCAACCTGTGACCCATTATAATCAATGGACTCGCGTCCGGTAAGTACCAAATCATATCCGCCAGATTTGGCTACCGATGCTATCTGAGAGGCCACATACCATGCATCCCTGGGTTGGGCGTTAATACGGATGGCGTCGTTTGCTCCAATAGCCAAAGCCTTCCTTATTGTGGGCTCTGTGGAGGTATCTCCTACATTGATGACCGTGACGGTTCCGCCAGAGCTCTCGGTTAACTCCAATGCGCGTGTAAGTGCAATTTCATCGTATGGATTTATGATGAATTGAAGTCCTGCCGATACAAACTCCTTGTTATCCGGTGAAAAGTTAATTTTGGATGTCGTATCGGGTACATTGCTGATGCAGACCAGAATTTTCATATCTCAAAAGGTTTTAACGGGCTGCAAAGGTAGCAAAAATAGGGTTTCTAGAATATGTCTGACCAGTCTAAAGATGATCGCATTACCCTCCTACAAGCTTATGTTCGGGAGGAGCCTAACGATCCATTTAATCGATATGCCTTGGCATTGGAGTGGATCCGCTTAGGCCACAATATGGAGGCTATTGAGCAATTTGAAATGTTGAGGCAATATCATGCTTCATACCTTCCAACCTACTACCAACTTGGCAAAGTTTTAGAGTCCCTGAACAGAATAGAGGAGGCAATTCTAGTATATACAGAGGGTATTGAAGTGGCATTGAAACAAGGCGCTTCAAAAACAGCCTCAGAACTAAGATCGGCCTTGGATTTTTTGGAATAAAAAAGCGGTCGACACAAGTGCCGACCGCCATTGGATAATAAGTTTATTGGGTGATTACTGCTTTAGGAATTTAGCAGAAATGCTCTTGCCAGAGGCATTCAAAACCACATTGTACAATCCAGATTCCAAAGAGCTAACATTGATAGCAAGCTTTTGGTTACCGGCAATTTGGAAGCCACGGCTTATATCCATGACTTTAGCTCCTTTAACATCAAAAATTTCAGCATAAACCTGACCGGTCTTCTCCAACAAATAACTCAATTCGATTTTGTCAGAGGCAGGATTTGGGAACACGCTCAAACCAACTTCAGGAGCAATCTCGCTGATGCCTGTAGAAGTACTGGAAACCAATATATCGTCCAAAGAAATCAAGTTGTCATCATCAGCATCATGCAGGAAAGCAATGTAGATGGTTTGTCCAACGTACTGAGCAAGACTTACAGTGAATGGGCGCTGGACCCCAATGTTCCTGTCTAATGCGGCAGGATCAATTTGAATGTAAGTTCCATCTTCACCGTGTACAAAGCCTGGTGAAAATGTATATCCACTGTAAGCATTGCCAGCACCAGTTAAATATTGACCAGCCTGAAATGCGACATCAGTGAAACTTGTTTCGATATTGTCAGTGGTCGAAATCAATACTGAATAACCGTCAATGTAAAGTGGTGTCTGACGAGGTGCGGACTTCCAAGAAAGCGAGAAGTTTGCGTTGGTAACGGTGATGGGGGGCGTCATGAGCCAATTTCTGTTGCCAGGAGCGAAATTTTCCAACCAAGAAGAACTGTACAAGCAACCATCAGATGAATCTACATCGGCGAATCCACCTGGTGCCCAAAACCACTCTTGGGGACGACCGTTAAAGTCGGCAATACCGTCTGCATCCAGGTTAACCCAGGTTTGGTCATTTCCGCTGTTGATGGCTAAATAATTGGCTGTATTGTCAACATCAAAGCTTTCGTACAGAAGCGTGTCAATTTGTTGAGCATACATAGAGCCCGAGATGGAAAGGGCTACAAATGAACAGAGTAATTTTTTGATCATGTTTTATTGTTTTAGGATTTAAGATTGTTTCTATGGCAAATATAGTGAATTCCAGCCTTCATTTGCTAAGGTTGAGAAACCGTTTTTAGGAAGGTATTAACATAGCTCTCAACATAGTCCTCCTCCTGCCCTTTCTTGTACTGCATTATGAACCTTGGATGCTCCAACACATGGATTTGCCCGAATAAATCATGAAAGCCGTCAATCTGGTTGAAAAAATCAGCATTTTTTTTGCCTAATATGATCAGATGGCCTTGGCTGATATTCATTGTTAAATGTTTGTTCAAAGAATGGGAAATCAATCCTGATACTTTTTTAAATAAAGCCTGCGAATCGTAGTAGTTGCTATTCTTGGAATCCATCAAAAAACCAAGTGGACAAACAGAGCTCAAAAGAAACTTATCGTAAAATGCGGATGGCCCACCAAACCCGTTTATCGCGCGATAAACAAATACACTTGACAACTCTTTTCTTTTATCAAATGGATTGTCAATCCCGCATATTGATTGTAAGACGAAGGGGTCGGTAAATGGTATTCCTGTAATTCCAGCACCAAACCGTCCGGGATTGATTCCCAATACCAGCACCCTCTGGTTGTTGTTGCCATAATACTTATCGCAAAAAGTTCTTAAAACCTTTTTGACATCATAATCCCCGTAAGGGTTTATAACTGAGAAACCTTTGGGAAGCGGGATATCTAGTTTCAGCGATATGAGAAAAGAATAAAACGACTTCCCTGTGACCAAGCCTTATTTTATTTTAAATGAAATGACCGGAACCTGTAGGGACTCACCAGTTGTAGCTGACATATTAACCTCCTTAAGGATCAAAGCATCTCCGGTCAAACCTTTAGCCACGGTCTCCCTTGCTTTGATAGGAATTCCGCCCTCGCCGATACCAAACTCGCGATTCATGAGAGGCTTCAGCGTGAAAAAAGTTACCTGAAATGTTTTCAGCTCGTATTTTTTACCATCATCACATTGGATAATCAAAGGCTTTGAATCGCACCATTTGACGAGATTTTCCAATGTGATATTTTCAACAACACCACCATCCAAGACCGGCTTGCATGCAGATTGCGCATGAAGATTTTCTGTCAGCAACGAAGCCAACGCGACAAAGAGAATACACAATAGCTTTTTCATGTTTTTCATGTTGTTTTGTTTGGGTTAAAATTTTGAGAGAACATCTTTTACAGCGTCTTTGTGAATAGTAAAAGACATCATTTTGAGCTTCACATAATCAGAGTGAAAGAAATAATAGCCCTTAGCGCCAGGGTTGTTGTGTGCACCGCTTCCAGAGTCCTTGATCAAATACCATATACCATCCTTCCTATCGGCCCATCCTACCAAATGAACGGCATGGTCGTCGGTTGTGGATCCATTAGAAAATCGCATTTGACGCGCGCTTTCGTCGATGAATTCAGATGGAATATCGTAGGAGGGTACTACAGCTACTCCAACTGAACCCATTATGCCTGTTTCAGAAACATCACCACCTATCGCTAAGCTGTAACCCTTCCGAACAGACTCATCTATTACCTTCATGAAAACATCCAATGGCACATTGTGGTAAACATCCGAGTTCCACCAATTATCTGGAACATCATACTCTACCTTTTTCCAATATGGCTTCTCCATCAAAGACATGAAGTCCACATAATCATCGGAGTTCAACCTCAATACTTCAGTCATGTATTGTTTTGGCGTGTATTTCTTGCCCTTGAATTCCACAATGGTTGGTACTGGCCCCATGTAATGGTTCAACATCGATTTGATAGTAGACTCGACAGCCTGTTCATCCCATGCCGATGCATTTTTAACATGCTCCAAATATTGCTTCATCTCCTTGAACATAGAAGTATGGTCCAAAAACATTTGACCAGGCTTTAGCCCAGTATATGAATCGTATGGCACCATGCCATAAAGCTTCATCATCCGGGCTACGGCATTCGTCTCAGAACCCTCGTCGAACAACGATGCGCCACGCGTTCTTACAAATTCCCGAGCCTTGTGAATAGTCTCAAAGTACACTGTATACTGTTCCGACAAACGAATATCGATTCCGGAAATCCTTTTTACTTCAGACTCATAAAAAGAAGTGGTCGAAAAACTCCAACAGGTATTGGTTGCCCCTTGAGATACAGGACTACCTGCCCAAACCGTTTTGAAGTCACTGATGGAACGCGGATAATCCCTGTTTGAGAAATCCAATTTTAAAGTCTTCTTATTGGACTCTGGCTGGCCAACCCGAAACAAATCGATACTTTTCTGGATTTCCTTATAGAACTTGTTCTCAGCATCAATAAAATTAGCCTTGTCTTTTGTTTGCTGAGCAAACAATGAAATGCAAGGCACTAAAAACAATCCAAGCAATAGAATCTTCTTCATTTCAGTATTATGTCGTTTTCAATGGCAATAATAAACAGTTCAAGCAAAATAGACATTCAAATGATAAAAATGCGGGGGCAATTAAAAAAGAAAAGCCGAGTCTAAGACCCGGCTCATAATAATTCTTATAAAAACCCTATTATCTGGGGTCAGAAATCACATTGTTACCATCATGCTTTCCAGAGTAGACACGGATTCGTTCCTTTCGCTCTGGTGCGGCAGTAAATGAACTACTCTCCGTAGAAGCACCTTCAGCTGTAGACGCATTTTCGTCTATGGTTACACGATCATTGTAGTTACCCGTGCCTTCAGTGGATTCAGTGGTAGCTGCAGGATCCGTGCTAGTCGAAGACTCTGTAGCATCTCCGGAATCATTAGAGGTGTTCTCATCGCTTTGAGCAAGAGCAGGAACAGCTAATAAACAGAAGCTAGCCAAAGCAACTGAACGGATGATTTTGTTGATTTTCATTTAGTTATAGGTGGTTGGTTAATAATCCTTTTGCAAAAATAACGGAATGGCTCAGATTCACAAGTACTTTTCAAATTTAATCCAAGTTGAAGGTAAGTTGTTTCTTTTTATTAATGAGCGTTGTTTAAATCTGAAATAAAATACAAATAACTGATAAATAAGATTTTAAGATTTTATAAAATTCCTGATTACTCTAATTTGAACGACATCCAACATAAAATGTTACGGGATTTTCTAAGAAAAATTCTACTTATTGA
>JBKCHO010000084.1:0-16599 GCA_046302815.1 Bacteroidota bacterium
TTACTCGGGAACGGGGTCGTTCACCGTCGGTGCGGGAGCCTATTCATACACCGTCACCGATGCAAACGGATGTACTGCCGTTACCAACATCAACATATCGGAGCCTACGCTGTTGACTTCGGCTGCCACCCCTTCACCTGCACTCTGTAACGGTGCTGCAACAGGCAGCGTGGTGGTGACCGGTGCCGGTGGCACTGCGCCCTACTCGGGCATAGGAACATTCACCGGCCTTGCCGCTGGCTCTTACTCCTACACCGTTACCGATGCCAACGGTTGTACTTCCGTGGTCAACGCCACGGTAACCGAACCCGCTTTGCTTACCGCGGCTTCTTCATCAGGCGCGATAGCCTGTTTCGGCGGAACCACTTCCGTGAGCGTATCGGGTGGTGGTGGAACAGCACCCTACTCCGGAACGGGATCGTTCACCGTCGGTGCGGGAGCCTATTCATACACCGTCACCGATGCCAACGGATGTACTGCCGTTACCAACATCAATGTGGCACAACCCACTTTACTCACCGGAATTTTCAGTTCAACTACAGCATCTTGCGGAAACAGTAACGGAACAATAACAATCAACCCAAGTGGTGGCACATCAGGTTACACATACAGCATCAACAACGGAACCACATCACAGCCTTCTAACACATTCACTGGATTGCTAGCAGGCACATATCCCGTTTTAGTTACTGATGCAAATGGATGCACAACCATAATCAATGCATCTATCAGCAACACGCTTGCTCCAATAATTTCTAATATAAATACAACAAACAACAACTGCTTCAATTCTAATAACGGATCCATAACCATTAACGCTTCTAGCGGAACTGGAAATCTACAATTCAGTATCGATAACGGAACCACATTCCAATCAGGATCTATATTCAATGGTTTGTCTGCTGGCACTTACAACATCATAGTATCTGACGCATTAGGTTGTTTGGCATCCGCAACTGCGACCATCACACAACCAAATGTCTTGACAAGTTCAACAACTACCGGGAGCATCTCATGTTTCAATGGAACCACTACTATAGTAGTAGGTGCTGCAGGGGGCACCTTGCCATATAGTGGAGTGGGAACATACACTGTAGGTGCCGGTAATTACAATTACACTGTCACAGATGCCAATGGCTGCACTTCAACAACATCAGCAATTGTTTCTCAACCCACTTTGCTTACCATATCTGCAAGCTCCACTCCAGTTACTTGTAATGGCGGAAACAACGGTTCCGTAACAGTAACCAGCAATGGAGGCACAACGCCTTACTCCGTGTCGGGTTTAACCACCAATCTTTCAGCTGGAACTTACAATTATATAGTCACTGACGCCAATGGATGCACCGTTTCGACAAATGCTACGGTTAATGAGCCCGGAGCTTTAGTAGCTAATGGCACGACTACACCAGCCTCATGTGGCAACAACAATGGATCGGCTAGCGTTTTGGTTTCTGGAGGAACACAAGGCTATACCTACAGCATCAACAACGGATTAACATCCCAAGGAAGTGGGACTTTCTCCAACCTGCTAGCTGGATCATACTCGATTTTAATTACGGATGCAAATGGATGTACAGTTAATGCAATTGTGAATGTTGCTAATACAAGCTCTCCATCCATCAGCTCCATTTCACAAACACCGAATAGTTGTTTCAATTCAAACAATGGAACTATTCAAATAATAGCAAGCGGAGGAACGGGATCTTTGCAGTACAGCATAAATGGAGGAAGCTCATTCCAAACAGGAAACACCTTTTCAAATTTAGCAGCAGGCTCATACAACATAGTAGTGGTTGATGCACTTGGATGCCAAACCACATCAACCACAATCCTTACACAACCAGCACCATTATCAGCAACAAACAATGTAACAAACATCGCTTGTTTTGGCGGAACAGCCTCTGTAAACATTTCAGCTAATGGAGGGACATCTCCTTACTCTGGAACGGGAACTTTTACGGTCACTGCAGGAGCCTATTCATATACTGTGACTGATGCGAATGGCTGCACAACATCCACATCCATCAACATAACTCAACCGACACTTCTTACAACATCCACATCAACAAACCCTGTTTCATGCAATGGAGGAAGTAATGGCTCCTTAATGATATCAGCCATTGGAGGCACAACGCCATACAGCGGAACCGGATCGGTAAACAATTTGGCAGCAGGAAACTACTCGTATGTCATTACAGATGCAAACGGATGCACATCTACTGCCACTGCCACCATCAACCAACCTCCAGCTTTGTCGGCGACTACAAATTCAACTCCATCCACTTGTGGAAATGCGGATGGATCAATTACCATAAATGCAAATGGTGGTGTTTCGCCATACACTTACAACACAACCGGCAGCTATCAAAGTTCGAATCAATTCAACAATGTTTTATCAGGTAGTTACACCGTAATCGTGCAAGATGCAAATGGATGCACATTTACTACCTCAGTAAATGTGGCCAACCAATCAGCGCCATCCGTCTTGTCCGTTGTCCCAACAAATGTCACTTGCTACGGCGCAAGCAATGGGTCGGCAACCATAGCAGCTAATGGTGGAACCGGAACTCTTCAATATAGCATTGATAACGGTAGCACATTCCAAAACTCGAATACATTCAACAATCTATCTCCAGGAAACTATCAAGTGGTTGTTACGGATGCGAACGGATGCACTGCCATATCGACATTTGTTATCAGCCAACCAACTCAATTAAACGCCACATTCAATACGGTAAATACAACCTGCACATCGGCTAATGGAACCATCAGTGTTAATGCCACCGGTGGAACCCCGGGATATCAATACAGCTTCAACAATGGAGCTTCCTTCCAGAATAATCCAACTTTGTCAGGAATATTATCAGGTACCTACAACATTCTTGTAACGGACATCAATGGTTGTTCATCAATAGGCTCAGCGACACTCACCGATGCTCCAGGACCAGTCGTTTCCAATGTTTCCGCCTCCAATATAACTTGTTTCGGATTGATTAACGGATCAGCTACAATAAACATCAATGGCGGTTCAAATCCTGTAACTTACTCGTTAAACAGTGGTGCTCCACAGTCAACTGGGATATTCAACAATTTATCCAACGGTTCCTATACTGTTTTAATAACGGATGCCAATGGATGTACAGCGAATTCAAATTTTAACATCTCTCAACCAACCGCAATAAACGCAAGTTATTCATCCATCAATTCCACATGCGGTAATTCTGATGGTTCAATAACCATCGCAGCATCTGGCGGCATTGGAGGCTATACCTATAGTTTGAATAATGGAAGCACCTCGCAAGGCTCTCCAATATTCAATCTAATGCCGGCTGGCAGCTATAACATACTAATAACAGATGCAAATGGGTGTACTCAAACCATCAGCGCATCTATTAATAATTCGGCCGCACCAATTATTCAATCATCTACATCAACAAATATTTCGTGTAATGGATCAGCCAATGGATCTATCACTGTAATATCAACAGGAGGAACAGGTACATTAGTTTATAATCTAAACGGAGGACCATCACAAACTAGTGGGGTCTTCAATAACCTTGGACCGGGCACTTATACGATTTCGGTTTCAGACAACAACGGATGCACAGCATCAACACAAGCTACTATTAGTCAACCCTCGGTGTTAGTAGCAACTGGATCGAGCACATCATCTACATGCGGAAACAACAACGGCAGCCTCAACTTCACAGCACAAGGTGGAACAGCTCCATTCTCTTATTCGTTGAACGCTGGATCATCCCAAAGCTCCAACTCCTTTAACAACTTAGTGCAGGGAACATACACCCTTCTGGTAACTGATGCCAACGGTTGCACCACATCATTACAGACCCAAGTAGCAGGAGCTCCAGGCCCCATACTCACCCAAGGAGTCGCAACCAATATCACATGCAATGGCCTTTCAAACGGAAGTATTCAAATCGTTTCTACTGGTGGTACCGCTCCGATCCAATACAGCATCAATGGTGGAACAACCTACTCAAGCACTTCCAGTTTCCAAAATCTTGGACCTGGTTCGTACAATTTGATGATAACCGATGCAAATGGCTGCACATCTGTTTCGTCTACAACTATCTCGCAACCTTTGGCCTTGGGGTTAACTGCATCGACTACAAATTCTACTTGCGGTCAATCAGATGGCTCTATAATTATATCTGCAAATGGCGGAACCACGCCTTATTCATTCAGCATAAACGGTGGATTAACATATCAACCGATAGCATCATTCAATTCCTTGCCAGCAGGAAGCTACAACCTAGTACTTACAGACGCAAACGGCTGTTCACTAACAGGCACGACAATTATAAACAATGATGCTGCCCCAACCATTGCATCAAGTACTTCAGATGACATAACCTGTTACGGATTAGGAAACGGTACTATTAATATTGTTGCCGCAGGTGGTACTGGCCCTTTGACTTACATACTGAATGGTGGAACCCCTCAAAATTCCGGAGCATACTCGGGACTAGGACCAGGCATTTACAATATCGTGATTTCTGATATAAATGGGTGTACGACCACGAGTCAGCTTACCATCAACGAACCCCAATTATTGTCGGTAAACGCTACCAATACTCCAGCAACCTGCGGAAATGCCAACGGCACCATTTCTATTACATCCAATGGAGGCATTTCGCCATATACATACACAATAAACGGCACATCAAATGGCAACTCCAACTCCATTACTGGAATCGGCCAAGGGGTTTATTCCATTGTTGTAACAGACCAAAACGGCTGTTCCGTGAATACATCAACAAACATCAGCAATATTGCAGGGCCAACTTTAGCTGCCATTTCTTCGACCAATGTCACTTGTAATGGTCAAAACAACGGAGCCATCAGCATAGCCACAACGGGAGGAACAACACCCATACAATATAGCATCAATAACGGTAGCACAAACTCCATTAACTCCTTTTTTGGCAACCTTGCTCCCGGAAACTACTCCGTTCTGGTAACTGATGCCAATGGATGTACCACTGCTGGAAACGCACAGATTACTCAACCTACATCCTTATCAATTAATTCAACCTCATCAGCCGCCACATGCGGATCCAATAATGGATCTTTCAATGTATCCGCTAATGGAGGAATGCCACCCTATCAATATAGTGGCAATGCAGGTGTTTCCTTTCAGCCATCAGGCAATTTTATTGGTTATGGTCCGGGAAGCTACAGTATTGTAGTAACAGACGCATCCGGATGCTCAACAAACGGAAATGTTTCTATCAGCAACTCCGCTGCTCCAGTTGTTACTTCCATACCTGTATCCAACATCACTTGTAATGGTTATGGTAACGGATCGTTAACTATCAATGTCAACGGGGGTGTTGCACCCATAACTTATTCAATAAATGGTGGTTTTACAACATCCACCAACAACACTTTCAGCAACCTAGGGCCAGGATCCTACAACATACTAGTTACTGACGGAAATGGATGCACAGGCAGTTCAACAGCGACTATATCTCAGCCCTCTTCAATCAACATTAATAGCACAACCACCAATGCAAGCTGTGGAAACAGTGATGGAACAGCTACCATATCGGCAACAGGAGGAAGTGGAACCTTGAACTACTCATTGAATGGAGGACCCGGGCAAACGCTCGGCAGTTTCACCAATCTTGCGGCGGGCAACTACAATATAATTGTAACCGATCAATCTGGATGTACTTCCAGCATAGTCGCATCAGTCAGCAACAATACCGCACCAATCATTTCAAATGTAAATGGCACACCGGTGGATTGCAGTGGAAATTCAAATGGAACCATAACCATCAATGCAAATGGAGGAACAGCTCCTCTGACCTACAGCATTGACAACGGAACAAACTATCAGTCATCGCCATTTTTCACCGCTCTATCAGGTGGAACATACTCCATTTCGGTATTGGACGCGAACGGATGCTTGGCCACATCCAACATCTCCATAAACGAACCCGTGGCATTGACCATATCAACCTTGCAAACGAACACCACATGTGGAAATGCCAACGGCACGATATCATCATTAGCAACCGGAGGTTCCACCCCCTATTCCTACTCTATCAATAACGGAAGCACCAGCCAAACCACTGGAAGCTTTGTCGGACTTTCATCGGGTAATTATAGCGTGCTGATAACCGACAACAATGGATGCACGGCAATATCGACGGTAAACATTTCAAATTTGGCTGGACCTGTGGCACTACTGGCCTTGACAACGAATATCACTTGCTTTGGATTGACAAACGGTTCAATTACTGCAAATGCAACTGGCGGCTCGCAACCTCTTTACTATAGCTTAAACGGAGGATCAGCACAAAGCTCGAATTATTTTGGAAACCTTGCACAAGGACCATATTCGATTACTATTACCGATGTAAACGGATGTACAGCTACAGCCAATTCCAACATCACATCCCCCTCACAAATTAACTTGTCTGTATTCAATTCCAATAGCACATGCGGCAATGCAAATGGTACGATAATAATAAATGCAAGTGGTGGTACAGGAGCACTAAACTACAGTAACAACGGCGGATTGACCTACCAAGCAAATGGCAGCTTTACAGGATTAGGATCTGGCAATTACTCCATAGTCGTTACGGATGCCAATGGATGCAGTAGCACCACATCATCTTCAATTGCCGGTGCACCGGGGCCAGTGCTCAGCAACCAAAGCTCAAACAACATCAGTTGCTATAACCAATCGAACGGAAATATTACCGTAACAGCCTCTAATGGAACAGCGCCACTGAGTTACTCCATCTCCTCTGGTCTAACACAACCTACCGGCGTTTTCAACAATTTGAGCGCAGGCAACTACACTATCACTGTTACTGATGCCAATGGCTGCTCAGCTGCAACAACGCAATTGCTCACACAGCCCAGCGCCTTGTTGACATCTATTGCTTCGACTCCCTCAACCTGCCAGAACGGAACAAACGGAAGCGCCAATGTGTCGGTGTCGGGTGGAACAACACCTTACACATACACTTGGAGCGGTTCTACTTCCACCACGAACACAGCAAACAATTTGGTGTCTGGGTCATATTCTGTTACTATCACAGATAACAATGGTTGCAGCACCAATTTAAATACAACCGTAAATAACATCCCCGGACCAAACATCAACAGCATAACTACTGTTGACAATACTTGTTTCCAATCGAACAATGGAACTGCTATTACACAGATATCCGGAGGTACTGGCCCATTCAACTACGCATTGAATGGAACCCTGAACCAATCATCTGGTTCGTTCACAAATCTTCCTGCAGGTCCTGGATCGATAACCGTTTCAGATAATAATGGTTGCACTTCAACTCTAGGATTTGTAATAAGCCAGCCTCAACCTGTTAGTTTGTCAAGTATAGCCGTAAGCTCTACTTGCGGCAACAGCAATGGCAACATTTCATTTGTCGCCAATGGTGGTACCGCTCCATATACTTATAGTAATAATGGAGGTTTGAGTTACCAGCCTAACCCTGTCTTTAACAACCTAACTGCGGGCAACTACAACATTTCAGTTATGGATGCCAACGGCTGTACCGCCACATCTACTGATACTATTGGAGATCTTACAGGGCCTACTATTGTTTCAAATACATTTGGAAACCCAACCTGCTACAACTCGGGCAACGGAACCATAACCCTTGCTGCTTCCGGAAATGGACCGTTGAATTACAGCATAAACAATGGCGTAAACAACCAATCCTCACCGATATTTTCCGGACTCGGCGCAGGGTCCTACAATATCTTGGTAACCGATGTTAACGGATGTACCGTCACCACCAACTCCGTTATTACCGAACCAGACCCTCTGATTTCAATCACATCAACCAACCCATCAATTTGCAACAACGGAACCAATGGAAATGCCTCGGTGGCAGTCCAAGGAGGTACATTACCTTATGTTTACTTATGGAACACAGGAGCGGTCAGTTCATCCATAAGCAATGTGCCAGCCGGAAGCTATACAATTACTGTTACTGATGCGAATGGTTGTACTTCTATTCAGAATGCAATTGTTGCCAATATTTCAGGGCCTTCTATATCCACGGTATTAACTTCCGATAATAGCTGCTTCCAGTCAAACAATGGAGGCGTCTCGATTACGATATCAAGCGGTACAGGTCCATTTAACTTCAACCTAAATGGAACAGCCAATCAATCGAACGGCGTTTTCACAAACTTACCTGCAGGTCCTGGCAGTATTTTGATTACCGATAACAACGGATGCACAACAACGGCAACATTCGTTATTAATCAACCATCACCTCTGACATTTGCGTCGCAAAATTCAAGCAGTACATGCGGCAACAACAACGGAGCCCTAAGCCTATCCGGTTCAGGAGGAACATCTCCGTATACCTTTAGCAATAATGGAGGCACAACATACCAGGCGCAAGGACTCTTCCAAGGGCTGAACGCGGGCAACTATATTGTTTCCATCATGGATGCCAATGGTTGCATTACAAATAACACGGAAACCATAAACGACTTAGCCGGTCCAATTCTAACATCCACTGCGATTATCAACCCATCGTGCTTTAACTCCACCGATGGAATTATCACATTAACCGCCAATGGAAACGGCAACCTGTCGTACAGCATCAACAATGGCGCAAACACACAAACCAATCCTAATTTCCAAAACCTAGTAGCCGGAAATTATTCCATATTGGTTACCGACACCAACGGTTGTACAACAACAGGTATTGCAACACTAGTGCAGCCTGATGCCCTCATGGCCTCTACCATCACAAACCCATCCATTTGTGATGGCACATCCAATGGAAATGCGGCCGTCTCAACTCAAGGAGGCACACCACCCTACTCCTATTTATGGAACAACGGAACCTCAGCAACTAGCCTTAACAATGTAATAGCTGGAATTTACACCATTACCATTACGGATAACAATGGCTGTACCTTACAGCAAAGCGTATCCATAGGGAATATTGCCAGCCCCATATTGACCAATCTTTCAACAACCAACAACACCTGTAATCAACAAGGTGATGGATCTGCAATTGTTTCTGTAACATCAGGAACATCTCCATACAGCTACAGCATCAATGGCGGCACTACATCCCAAAACAATGGCGCTTTCCAAAACCTCTTTGCAGGCAATTACACAATTATCATCACAGATGCCAACGGCTGTACAATTGATAGCGCCTTCTATATAAACGAACCACTTCCAATATCCGTTAACTTATCGACGATTGGAAGTGTCTGCGGTGGATCAAATGGTTCGATTATTGCAGTGGCAAATGGTGGTACGCCTCCCTATCAATATAGTAACAACAATGGCGCTACATTCCAAACAGGAAGTTCGTTTGGAAACATGTTAGCTGGAACTTACCCATTGATCATAACGGACTCAAACGGGTGTATCCTTAACGCTAGCGCAACTGTGACTGATGCTCCTGGACCCGTCTTATCCTCTATTAGTTCTACCAATGCGTCTTGTAATGGATTAGCCGATGGTACTGTTACTGTAGTAGTCAATGGCGGCACCAACCCTATGACATACCAACTCAATAATGGAGTTGGGCAACCTCTTTCAACCTTTACCACTGTTAGTGCCGGCGTTCAAAATATCCTTGTCACAGATGCCAATGGCTGTACTATAAGCGCCACAACAACCATATCGGAACCGCTTCCATTAACTATCAGCGTGGGCGGCTCAACGCAAATTTGTATAGGCGGATCTGCAACTATTTCGGCGAGCGCCAATGGTGGCAACGGCGGATTCATCTTCTCATGGAACAATGGCGTGACCGGGTCATCTCAAACAGTTTCTCCAACCACAGCAACAGTTTATACTGTTACAGTAACGGACTCATTGGGTTGTCCCGGATCAGCAACTACGGTGAGCATTGGTGTTAATCCTCCTATACAGTTAACCATCACGCCTAATGATACCATTTGTGAGGGGCAATCCTCATCCATTGTAGCATTAGCCAATGGTGGAGATGGAGGACCTTACACTTATCATTGGTCGGGTATGACAAATACGGGAAGCAGCTTAACGGTTTCCCCGATGATGTCAACTTCATATACCGTTACAGTAACAGACGGATGTACGACACCTTTCGCCACTGCCAACACCCAAGTAATGGTCAATCCGTTACCATCGGTTGACATAACACTGAACCCATACCAAGGTTGTATTCCATTGACTGTCGATTTCTCCGTATTGAATAACACGGGATCGGGCACACAATACCAATGGGATTTTGGAGATGGAAGCAACTCTACATCTTTTGCACCATCTCACACTTACACTGAACCAGGAACATTCACCATCAAGTTCCTCGCAGTATCTTCCGCAGGTTGCCAAAGGCAAGTGATTTTGCCCGACACCATCCATGCATGGCCAATACCCAACGCCATCATCAGCGCAACTCCATCCGTAACATCCATCCTTTATCCTATTGTTCAATTCAAGGATGTTGGAATAGGAGCCAATTCCTGGATTTGGGACTTTGGTGACAATTCATCTCTTGGAAATGGTCAAACCGTTACCCATACATACGAGATACCAAACAATTATGAAGTTATCCTATTCGTAGAAAATCAATACGGTTGTCGAGATACAGCTTACACCCGCATCATCATTGAAAACGAATCCACACTTTATGTACCCAATGCATTCACACCTAATGGTGATGGCGTCAACGATATGTTCAATGTATACGGAATTGGCATACAATCGGGAACCATGAGTATTTTCAATAGATGGGGGCAAAAAATATTCACTACTGATAATCCTGAAAAAGGATGGAATGGGGAGTTTGGTGATACAGGAAATGTGTGCAGTATTGGCGTTTATGTTTACCGTATTGATGTGGTAACCTATACTGGCGAAAAACGAACTTTGTTTGGTCGGGTTTCGCTTGTGGAATAGGATTAAATTTGCGTTATGAAAAAAACCGTTGTATTTAATGGAGTAGCTGCTGGCATCCTACTCGGCGCCATGTTTGTAATTCCAATATCGATTCAGGAATCACCTGCTTCTTCCGGATTGACCTTTACCCTTGCAAACATTCTCTTGATAGCCGCCTTAAGTCTGGTGTTTTTTGCAATAAGAAATGTAAGAGACAGGCAACAAGGTGGTTTCATTTCATTCAATCAGGCTTTTAAAGCCGGTATGACTGTCATACTTATAGGTACATCCATTTACACTAGCACCAAGGTGGTATATGCTTTGACCATCAACAAAACTTACATCGAAGCGTCTCTCGATAAAACCATGGAGGAGGAATCCAAAAGAATTATTGCGGACAAAGACATAAAAGATTCCGACAAACAAAAAATGATTCAGTCGTTTAAGGAAAACATGGATGACTTGAAATCCCCTTGGGCTTTTGCCTTAAGCTCCACCTTGGATGTTTTCCCAATGGGACTGGTTATTACTCTGCTTTGTTCGGCTTTGATGAAGCGAGAGTATAAACCCATTAATCCTGCTTCCTAAAAATATCGGCACGATCCTTGGGTCGCATCGATTCCAACCACTCAAAACCTTTCAACATCAATTCTGAAGGAGGGAGCTCTTCTATGGGATATAGGGTTGCATCAGGTTGATTGATGAGTGTAATCTCTTTCACTTGCCTTTCCGACATATCAATTCGCATGTCACTGCATTCAGCACTGTTGACCCCGGTGAGCTTTTTATCAGAATCAGCCGTATAATATATAGACTGTCCATTGCCTTTAACCACAACCGAAACCAACTCGCCATCCTTGAAAAAGCCATCCATGTCCCTACCACTTATTTGATTAAATCGAAAGGAATCTACCTGGGAGGAGATAAATGATGAAGAAAAGAGTTGCATGTCGCGAGGACCATCATCTTGGAGCCGCATTTTAACGAGATCGGACCTTACCTGATTTGAATCACTCCATATCACAGGATCGAAACTCATTGTCATAATTGAATCGGGGGTGGTATAAGACAAAGAATCGCAAACACCCTGCAAATCCGATTTATAGAATCGCACATTACGATACGCCAACCAAAATGAGATTTTTTTGATGGTATCTTCCATAGCGAAGAGCGTGTCTGCATGCAAGAACAAGGAATCCGTTTTAAAAGCCCTTACCAACTCTGCATTTCCAGTTACAAAGGCTGTTCTTTTTAAGTCGTCGCTAAAACCCTTATCACCTGTAATGGTTACAGCTCGGGATGTATCGGAAATAGACACTCTACCGAAGGCCTTGCCTCTGCGGGTCGTATTGTCGAAATCCAAGGTGTCTCCGCTTAGGGTGCTGGTTCGGGAAACAATTCGGTTCGGCTTATAAAATCTCGACTTGGAATTCTTGGTATCATAAAACCCATTCTCACAGTAAATCCAGGTGGAATCGGATTGGGTTGAATATATATGTGTAGGTCCGGTGAAAAGAGCTGTCGCTGTTTTGGTCAAGTAACCAAGAGAGTCGGCTTCGATGCGATACCTTGGATTTAACAACAGAACTGAATCAGAGAAAAAGACCCTGCTTTGCTTTGAGTAATAATAACCTTTGATGCTGGTCAGTACATTTTCGTTGTCCATCAAAGTACCAAACTCCTCATAAAAAGCCATATCACCAGGCATATCATATGATAGCTTTTCAGAACGAAGTTTCATTTTCCTATCAGCAAGCAACACATCACCAGTCACCACAGCCAATCCAGAATTACCATCATACTTAAGGTTCTTGCCAGTAAGATTGAGCGTATCACCTTGCTTGATCCTCACATTTCCATAAGCATCCAAAGAGTTCGATTCCTGGTAAAGGTATGCGCTGTCACAATACATCAAAGCACCTCTGTGCTTGAATACAACATTGCCCTTAAGCAACGAAACTCCCTTTCCAATGGATTCATCACCTTCGAATACATCTGAATTGACGATTTCAATGGATGAAGTTTTTTCTTGTGCATAGCCCATTCCTGCCAATGCAAAAAACAGAACCAGAGAGATGATTACGGGTTTGAACATGTCTTAAAGACCGACCTGTGGTATATCAGGCAAATTCCGGGATTCGGATCAATGTTTGTTTCCGATCCGGCCCAACCGAGACAATAACAACGGGAACACCAAGTTCAGACTCTATAAAGGAAACATAGCTGCTCAACTCAGAGGGTAAATCAGAAACATCTTTAATTTGATCAACCGGCTGTTCCCATCCATGAAAATCCTTGTATACAGGTTCAACACGGTTGTTTACTATATCGAAGGGCATTCGATCAACAGCTACGCCATTGTGGATGTAGTGCGTACAAACACGCACCGTATCAAATCCACTCAGAACATCGGGCTTTGTCATGATCAACCGAGTCACTCCGTTCAACATGATGGCGTATCGAAGTGCAGGCAAATCGAGCCAACCACATCTTCGTGGCCTTCCCGTTGTAGATCCGAATTCATTACCGGCTTTGCGCATCCTTTCACCAGTCTCATCATCAAGTTCGGTAGGAAACGGACCGCTCCCCACCCTTGTGCAATAAGCTTTGAAAATACCGTAGACCTCGCCAATTCGGGTGGGAGCAATACCCAGTCCGGTGCATGTGCCAGCCGTGATGGTATTGGATGATGTTACGAAAGGATATGACCCGAAATCAATATCCAACAGAGAGCCCTGTGCGCCTTCGGCAAGTACCGTTTTGCCTTGGTTCAAATAACCGTTGACCTCATATTCACTGTCAACTAGATTAAGTTTTCGAATGGTATTGATACCCTCTTCCCATCCTTGATTGAACTCATCCAATGGCTTTTCGAAATTGAGATGACGAAGCAATTCCTTGTGCTTTTCAACTAAACCATTGTATCTGTTTTCAAATTCAGGGTGTTCAATATCCCCGACTCTCAGACCGTTTCTTCCGGTTTTATCCATGTATGCAGGGCCTATACCCTTCAGTGTGGAGCCAATTTTTGACTTTCCTTTACTGAGTTCAGATGCGGCATCAAGCATCCTGTGTGTTGGTAGAATCAAATGGGCCTTACGGGAGATGTAAAGACTTTTGTTCACATCTACTCCAAGCTTAACAAGAGCATCGATCTCGCGTTTCAAAACCACCGGGTCGATTACCACACCGTTACCTATGATATTTACTTTCTCAGGATGGAAAATCCCAGATGGAATTGTGTGAAGCACATGTTTCAAACCCTCGAACTCCAAGGTGTGTCCTGCGTTAGGTCCGCCTTGGAAACGGGCAATCACATCATATCTTGGAGCTAAAACATCAACAACCTTTCCTTTTCCCTCGTCACCCCATTGCAAGCCTAGCAATACATCTGCCTTCATCGTTTGGAAATTTTGACGGGTTATTTTGAAACCTTGCTCACGGCAAGTTCGGCCTCAGCTAACGAGTTGTAGACGGTAAAAACGCTATTGAGCTTGGTGACCGATAAAAGTGAACTGATGTTAGCAGACAAATTGCATAGCACCGCCTCTCCACCTGATTTCCTGGCTTTGGTCAAAATCATCAGAAGCACATTCAAGCCGGTGCTGTTCATATAGCTGAAAGATGAGAGATCCACTATGAAATTATTGATATCGTTGGAAACGAGTTCAGCAAATCGGTCCAATGTTTCATTTGCTTGATTACGCTCTATCAGATTGCCCTTGAATGACAGTATGCAGTATTCTCCTTGGGTCTTGAATTCACACGAAAATTCCATATTCAGTTTTCTTTAAGTGATAGTTGTTTGATGCTCTTTTTTTTCTTGTTTTCCATGTGGGGACAAGTTCCCTTGTTCTCCAACACATTGCACCGACCAAATAAATTCAGTGAATGATGTGTTACCTTGAAATTAAGGATTTCCCCCATCATGGACTGAATTTGTTGAATCCTGGGGTCGCAAAATTCCAGCACATGTTCACAATCGGAACATATCAAATGGTCATGTTGTTTATACGCGAATGATTTTTCAAAAAGCGCCATGTTTTTACCGAACTGGTGCCTGGTAATAAGGTCACAGGCCATCAGGTGGTCTATGGTATTGTAAATGGTGGCTCTGCTGACTCTGTACTTTTTGTTTTTCATGTGGATGTATAGCGACTCCACATCAAAGTGATCATTCAAATTGTAGATTTCGGTCAGAATGGCGAAACGCTCAGGGGTTTTTCGAAGACCCTTTGATTCCAGGAATTCGGTGAAGACCCGGGTAACTTCTGAGATGACCTTTTCCATAGAATCCAAAACGCTAAGTTAAGCTTTCTAGTCTATGCGTGAAACACTCAGGATCCCATTCACCTGTCTCAACTTCCCCATCAGTTTGATAAGATGCTCAGTATCACGAACAAACAACATTATGGTCCCTTGAAACAACCCCTCGTTAGAATCGATACTGATGGAACGCATATTGACCTTTAGCTCATTCGAAATAACCTTGGTAATGTTATTAACCACACCAACCTCATCAACACCGTTAATCATGATTCCCGCAAGGAATGCAATGTCCTGCTTTTCGGTCCATTTGGCCTTAACAATCCTATATCCGTGTTTCGACATCAGGTTCATTGCATTGGGGCAATTCGTACGATGAATTTTTATGCCCTCATCCACTGTGATGAATCCAAAAACATCATCACCAGAGATTGGGTTGCAACAAGTGGCCAATTTGTAGTCGATTTTCCCAAGATCCTCTCCTATAACCAAAGAGTCGACATTTCCTCTGACATTTCGAACCATTTCTTCGAAAGAGGGAGTCTCACTTTTCGTGATTTGGCGAGGCAAGGGCTTTCCATCCTCCCCAAAAAAGTCACCAAGATTGGAAATGTCAATGGTGTCGATTGCAATTCTGTAATAAAACTCCGTTTGATTAGGCACTTTGTAATAAAGAAGCAGGTCGTTGATGGTAAAGGATGACATCTCCACCTTTAAGTTCCGCAGTTTGCGATCCAGTTTGGCCTTACCTTCATCTGCCAACAATTTTTTCTGCTCACGCAATACGGTTTTTATTTTCGATTTGGCCTTGGCTGTTACAACCATAGACAGCCAGTCTTCTTTGGGATGTTGCTTTGTAGAAGTAAGAATCTCTACTTGGTCGCCACTGTTCAACTTATGGCTTATGGGAACCAGTTTATGGTTTATTTTGGCTCCAATGCATCTGCTGCCTACATCGGTGTGGATATCGAATGCAAAGTCGAGAGCTGTTGAGCCCGCAGGCATGGTTTTGAGTTCCCCTTTAGGTGTGAAAATGAAAATCTCATCCGAAAAGAGATTCAGTTTGAAGTCATCGATGAAATCAATGGCACTACTCTCAGGATGCTCAAGCAATTCTCGAATCTTGCTCAACCATTCATCCAAGGCATTTTCAGCATCCGTATCCTTATATTTCCAATGGGCTGCATAACCCTTTTCTGCAATCTCATCCATACGCTCAGAACGGATTTGAACCTCCACCCATTTTCCGCTTGCACTCATCACCGTAGTGTGAAGTGATTCATAACCGTTGGCCTTCGGTGTCGAAATCCAATCTCGAAGCCGGTCCGGGTTGGGAACAAAAAAATCGGTTACGATGGAATAAGCTCTCCAGCAATCCGCCTTTTCAGTTTCTGGTGGAGAGTCCAAAATGATACGGACGGCGAACA
>JBKCHO010000085.1:0-4766 GCA_046302815.1 Bacteroidota bacterium
ACCAAGAGGTAGGTTATGAAATTCTTGGCTACGACGAGTTAGGCGTGGCCGCCTTCGATGACATGATTTTGCGCTATAACATTGTGGAGTTTAATACCGCAGTAAAGCCATTTTATTTTCAGCATTTGTTTCATTTTCAAAACCTAAAAACCTCGACCAATAAAAAACAGTCAACAGTGCAAACATCAATCCAGGACTGTAAGGCCTAGCAATTTGACTGTACAGCAAAGTGAACTCCAAGACGGCCATTGAACCTGCAGCCAGCAAACCTGTTGCTTCGCCAAACCATGACTTACCAATTCTAAAGACCAAATAGACGGATACAACACCCATCCATGCAAATGGAAGCCTGACTACCCATTCATCAAAACCAAACAAACCCGTCCAATAAAAAAGAAAAAGCTGAACACCCGCAGGATGATAGTCGGGATAAACACCGAATTTCAATACATCAATCAAAGAATCGAATTGCAAGCGTGATAAGGCGGAGAGCTCATCGTTCGATAGTGAGAAAGCGCTCAATCCGTATAACCGCATGGCTAAAGCCAGGAACAATAACAGCCTCAGTGCTTTCTCAACTCCTGGAACATCAGATTTGGATAAAGCCCCCATTGTGAATCAATTTGACTGTTGACGAACAACTTCATAGAGTGCCAAACCGGCAGCAACGGATACATTCAAGGAAGAAACAGAGCCGCGCATGGGTATCCGTACCAATTGGTCGCATCGTTTT
This sequence comes from Bacteroidota bacterium, assembly GCA_046302815.1. GTDB lineage: Bacteria > Bacteroidota > Bacteroidia > AKYH767-A > OLB10 > JALRAP01. Next base: position 734 of record JBKCHO010000085.1, read on the forward strand.
GCATATTCATTTGAAATACCATCTTCTTCAGAGCCCATGATGATACACAAGGGTCCCTGGAGTTGGGATTCGAAGATGACTTTGTTTCCTTTTTCGGAACAACCAATGATGGAAAAGCCCGAATCCTTGAGGTAATCTATAGTGTCTTTGAGATTATGCTCTCTACATACAACGATGCGACTCAGTGCACCTGCAGAGGCTTTCATGGCATCTCCGTTTGCCGGAGCACCACCTCTTTCAGGCACAATAACAGCTCCTACACCAAAACACTCTGCAGATCGGCAAATGGCACCAAAGTTTCGTACATCGGTGATTCGATCCAAAAGCAATACAATTGGATCGCCTCCTTTTTCAAAAAGCATAGGTACCACATCAGTAACACGCTGGTAGGAAACCTCAGTAATAAGCGCTACAACGCCCTGGTGGTTGGATCGGGTTAGCCTGTTGAGCTTCTCGACAGGCACTTCAACAGGCCGTATTCCATGATGTCGCAACAAGGATTTCAATTCGCTTACCAGCGGATTATGTATGTTTCTTTGAATGAAGAGTCGATCAATCTCTTTACCACTTTCGATAGCTTCTATCACGGGACGGATTCCAAAAACCATCATCCCTGGCTTATCATCCGAATGGTTGTCGCGTTTGTTCATCAATATGAATCATTATAAATCCTACCATCACGCCATGTTTCAACTGCTCTATACCAAGGAAGATCATAATAAATGCTTCTTCGCAACATAAAGTCATTTGATGTGAATGGATTTTTCTTTTTCTCAAACACAAAACTCAAGGTGGGCTGTCCGGCGGTTTGACTATACAGCCATGTTTCCGAATCATTGCCACGGTATACAGTGCCCGGTGTTCCGAAAATTACATAAATCAGACCTCGATCGGTTTTCCAACCTTCCATATAGGAAGTGAACAATCGGTTTGCGGTTTGCACTCGTCCGTAATAGGATTTAATCAACTCCTTGGCTCGTTCACGATTACCTGCTTTACTGAGCCAGAATTCATCCACAGATGCCTTTATATTCTTTGAAGAATTGATTCGTGCGAACTCCTCGCGAGTTGTCAGGTAGCGAACAGACTCCAATAGCCCTCCAACATGGGTAAGCCTTGGAAAGTCCTCATCAAAAACATGAAAGGTATAACCTTCAGGAACCAAAGTATCGAATTGGAAATGATACATTCCAGGTTTATCCAATGGAATGGGGTCGGTTCCGCCTATGTCGATCAAATAGCTTTCATTAGCCACATAACTCAAAACCGGTTGCGGTTCATCTGAGAATGGAGGATCGGCTATGGGATAGTTTGCTTTGAAATACCTCATAAAAACCCGCTTTTGATCGGAGGCTCCTTGCAAACTGATTCGGACGCTGACATTCCGATCTGAAAAATGTCTGACCAAAGGGGTATTCGTATATGAATCGATAAGCAAGAAATTACCGGGATTTTGGATTCCTGTCCTGTCAAGGTAAACTATATCCGTAACAGATTGCCGCCTGTGGGAATCTATGAAGTCAACTCTGAGTACATAATTGAAGCTATCCGGGGCATAAAGGTTCAAAGCACCTCTGATGATCCCGCCCACTCCCTCGAGTTTTTTGCAAGAAAAATAGGACACACCAGAATCCACAATAGCCTTGGACTCCATATCTCTGTATACCGAATAAGACAAAGCATAGGATCCGAATACACCAGAGTCGCTTTCCAGGTAGAGGATATCATCGGCCTCGAATTCAAAAAGTAAGCGTGCCGTATCTCTGGATCCATGAACGGTGTGATACTGGGGGAAAACAAAACTCAAGCCCGCCGAGTATTTGTAAGCCAAATTGACATTGCTTAGCTTGGATGGTCCCGAGCAAGCAAACAATAAGGCTACCAAAAAGGTGGCGATTCCGTTCTTGATCATATGTATGGTTGTAAAATTAGACAAATTGCTCAGAAGAAGTTAACCACGCCAAAATGGACTTTAGCTGATCTGAAAACTATCGGGTTATCTTGTTCGCTGCCCAGTCCATAATTGATTGAAAAGATACCCATTTTAGAGTCGAATGAAATTCCGGCGCCAAACCCGTAGGGGGTATCCCTAAAATAGCTCGGACCCGAGCCTCGTTCAAGCCATCCCTGATCAAGGAAAAGGTAAAAATTGGAGTTTCTCTCAAGGATATATCTCATTTCAAATCTACCAATCACAAATGAGCTTGCCTTGATAGATTCTTCATCAAAACCTCTAATGGTAGACATGCCGCCTAATCGGGTGAGTTCGTTTTCGAACAAATCGCCTCCAAATATCCAACCTGACCGACAGCCCACTGCAGCAACAAGGCGACTAGCAATGGGCAAATAAATATTGCCGTTTAATTCACTTGAAAACTGAAGCGTTTGCAAATCCAAAGAATCATACAAGGCTTTTGGTAGATCAGTATTAATCTCGATTTTGCGATTTCCAGCGGAAGCCGACAACTCTACTGAATACCCTTTTCTTGGATTCAGTCTATAGTCTAAGGAAAACTTTCGTAAACCAACGCCATAAAGTGACTTGCTTATGTCTGCAAAAGGCGGCAGAACTGTTGTATTCTTGTATCTGGCTGTTGAGATAAGGGATGATTTCTTGTTCTTAAAAAACACCTTCAGGAAATTACCTCCATCCAAAAGGAATTGCAAGCCACCATCCAATTCAACATCCAAATAAGTGGTATCTTTCTTGTAGATGGCAATTCCTGCATCAACTCCAAAAGGTGAATCAAAAAGAAAAGGATAGCTAAATCGAGCTTTCAAATCCTGTGTTAATGGCGATGGTTGTCGCCAATTGAAATCAAGCAGCTCACCTCTTCCAAATGCGCTCAGTAACCGAATGCGAAGGTCAGCTGTCACCCTCGTTTTAGCATCAACATCGGTTTTAGCCGGTGGTTGAACACCGATTACTCCATCTGCCTGGCTAGCTTTTTTATCTTTAAGGTACAGAAATGTAACGCTTTTATCATTGGAGAAACCAACCGAGAAAGGTCTAATTTCAGTAACCATTGGGAGCTCCTTGATCCGGTCAGGCACCCTTCTAACAATACGCTCATCATATGGGTCGCCAGGAGAGATTGACAAATAACTTTGTAAATACCGCTTTGATAGCTTACAATCACCGGAAATCGAAACTGTATCCATGGTAATCAGGGGGCCTTTTTCGACTTGTAAAATACCAGATACTTTGTCGCCTTCGATTTTCAAATTGGAATAAAATACAGCGGCAAAAGGGTATCCGTTGTTCTCGTAATGAGCAAGTATTCTCTTATTGATTTGTTGTATGGCGCTGGGAGATATTTTGGAGCCCATAACGGAATGGGATTTTATACCAATGGAACCAGGAAGCTCATTCAGGTCATCATGTAATGCGATGCTCCCCCATGTGTATACTGGGCCCAGGTCAATGGAAACCTCAACTAAATTCTCCTGCTTTTTAAAGCCAAGAATCCTTGCTTCCAAGTACCCCTCATCCATAAAATGCGCAGACAACTTATTCGAAAGGATTGTCAATCCCAATGAGTCTGTTTGTATTCTTGAAAACTTGAATCCAATATTGAGTTCGCGACCAATAGAATCAACTAAAATAAGACGGTCCTGCGCTCTAAGGGTGTTAGATAAAAACAAAATACAAATCAGGGAGCAAAGTAGGCCCCTAATCAAATGCGGCAAGAGCAATTTTTTCTCAATTTTCATAGAGATTCCAATCGATGGGTTGCTGGCCCTGCGCCAATAGCAGCTGGTTGCTTTTTGAGAAATGTTGGCAACCAAAAAATCCTGCATAGGCAGATAATGGAGATGGATGTGCGGCCTCTAAAACATAGTGTTTGCTGGAATCAATCAAGGACTTCTTATTTCTCGCATATCTTCCCCAAAGCATAAAAACGAGACCAGACTTTTGTTGCGACAACTTTCCGATAACGGCATCAGTAAAACGCTCCCATCCTTTACCTTGGTGCGAACCTGCTTGTCCATCCACTACGGTTAATGTAGCGTTCAAGAGAAGAACACCTTG
>JBKCHO010000086.1:0-25533 GCA_046302815.1 Bacteroidota bacterium
ACGACCAGCTTGCCATCATGGATTACAACCGTGTGGTGAAGGATTTGAATGGCATGACGGATGAACAATTCATAGCAGCGTTATCCAAATCATTTGATGTGGTTGACAAAGGGAAGGATGCGTATCGTCCGGATGCATTGCACAATTTCTCGATGTATTTGTCGGGCAAATGGTATTCGTTGTACGCCAAGCCGGGAACCTACAACGACTCGGACCCAATCGGTGTGCTCGATGTAACTATTCTTTCTGATCAAATCCTTTCGCCGCTGTTGAACATCAAGGACCTTCGAACCGACAAGCGAATTGAGTTCGTTGGTGGCTTGCGTGGCTTGGGTGAATTGGAAAAGCGCGTAAACAGTGGTGAGATGCGAGTGGCGTTCGCCTTGTATCCGGTAACAATGAAACAATTAATTGACATAGCCGACTCTGGCAATATCATGCCTCCTAAAACTACTTGGTTTGAGCCTAAGCTACGAAGCGGACTGGTGCTTCATAGTTTGAAGTGATTTGATCAACTGCTTTTAGGTTTAATGGGAACCCAAAGCTCTTCGGTTGCATTTTCGCTATCCTTCTGATAATTTGGATCCATTACTTCAAAATGAGGTCGTTGGTCGATGATGTATTCAGATTTGGGTAACCAAACTTGAAAAATATACTCAAAGGTTTTGAATGCCGTTGCGGCTGGTACATTGTGGATGAAGACTGCGTATAATCCTTCGGGAACTTCTAGTTCCTCCAGGGTTGGAGGGATATCTCCCCGGTGCTCTGCTGCAGCCCATTTTATGAATTCTTTAGATGGATCGAAGTTGGTAAAGTAATCATCGGGATATAGATGTACATTGTATTTGTTTGGGCCGAGACGATAATTTTCTTTCATAAAAAGGTTCATAAATCTAGTCCATAGCTGCACGGATTGATCTGAATATAGGGTCATCGGCTGATGTAAACCGGCTAGTGGCAATTTGGGTGAATGGGTTATGCGGGGAGATTGTGGGTCGTTCATTGAGAGCTGTTGGTAACGGATGGCGTGAAATGCAAATTCAAACCTTCACGCAAATGTACATTGGAATGATGGGTAATGTCGGAACTAATTTCAGCTGAATATAGAAATCCAGATGGAGGTAAGGGATTCAAAATGGGTTGGGTCCTTTTTGGATTTGCTTCCAGTAGCATTTGTATGCGTAGGTCGTAGGCTTCGGCGTACTTGGTTGTTGTATGAAGTTGGGTTGAGACATGATAAAACAAGGATCCTGCTAAAATCAACAGTGAAATGGTTTGTATAAACGAAATAGATATTCGTTCAATTATCCAATTATAGACTACAATGGAAGCAATCATCATGGATGCCAAAATGAAAAGTGTTGCCCTATCGGCTGCCACATCGCCGGTAACCTTGGTGATAGTCCATTGATAAACAAAAATCAAAATGGCAATTGCGATTAGTAGTATAATTGTTTTTTTTACATGTTTGTTCGAGGATTTGTCTTGTTTTTGATATGTCATCAGTCCTGGAACGCAGATTGCCAGAATACATATCCCAGGAATCAAATGCTGAAATACCAGTACCCCTAGCATTTTAAAGTTCAGGATAAATGATTCCATTGTGCTGATCTCAGGAAACAAATCAGATCTGTTTGCATTTCCGGGCGCATACATACAAATCCCAAAAGAAATACCAAGCGAAAGGATGGCATAGATCAGTCGTGGTTTGTTATGTTTTGGGATTATTGCTGAAAAGGGCTTAATTGAACGCCATCCTAAAAGTACTATGAGCAAGATAAGAGTGGTTGCTGCAGCCGGTTCGCTTGCTCCACCTGCATAGGCAAAGCATACGATACTGAAAAGATTTTTTAATCTATTACTTTCTTCATCCAGGATAAGTGCGAGTCCAGTAATAATAGTTGCGGTGCCAAGCAAATAGGTGAATGATGCACACCACCACATCCATGTATCTCCTTTGTTGCTAGTTGCTAAAAACAAAATGGCTGCAGCGGTGAGTGCAAATGATATTTGATCCCATGAACTTTGGAAGGAGTGGCTGCATATTTTGCTTTTTCTAAGGAGATGAAAAAGCGAAAATGAAAATGCTATGGCAATCAAAAGCTGCATAAGCGGCATCATCAAAGGGCATTCCATTATAACTACAGTTGCTGCATGGCTAACAAGTGTCGATGACCATCTTCCACTCCAGTATTCATATTCGTAAGCAATGGAACCCAACACCCCATGCTGATGTACATTATCAATCACATGAAAGTCGTCTGCTGCTAAGCGATTATTGTACACAAGGATAAGATAGAGCAATAAAAAAGCCAATCCACACAGTCGCAGCAGGTATGTGTTTAATTGGTTCAATTGCTTTTTTGGCAGGTTTTGTTGCAAATAAAAGTAAGGAAATGGTGTTTAAAGTATTTGAAGGGTCTTAATGGTTTTATCAAGCAAAAATCCAGGGGACTAATCGAAAAGTCGGTTATGCTCAATCTTTTTTCTTTGATTGATGAATCCAGTGCAATCGTAAATGAGTTGGCGATACCAATTGAATCAAAAATGCCTTTTAAAAAACAAAAAGCCAGGTTAACACCTTGGCTTTTCATGATTCATTGTAGCGAGGGGGGGAATCGAACCCCCGACCTTAGGGTTATGAATCCTACGCTCTAACCACCTGAGCTACCTCGCCTTGGATTCGGGGCTGCAAAGATATAAAAAACCAAGGTTGCTCCCACGCCAGGGTCTATTTGTAACCAATTGTTCCATTTTCCGTAGAAAATCCGTTTTCAATCAAATTTTATGGAACTCATCGCCTCTGCATCGATTTTCTTCTTGGCCACATTATTAATGACTGTGTTTTTTCATGTACGATATTTAAATCAGTATTCTAAAGATAAGCCACTAGATTACAGGGCTATACGAAATGGGGACTGGTCTGATTTGGGAACCTGGGAGGTGAATGATGGCGGACAATGGATTCGTCCAAGTGAGGTGCCCAACGGTAAGCATATCACGGCTTTCATTCCTCAAGGCATATGTGTTGATTTGAACAAGGATGTGATTCTTAATAACCTTTTTATAGAAGAGGGTGGATCTTTGAATATAGTTACCGGTCGCGTTGGAATTGTTAAGTCGTTTGATCAAGGTACATTGGCGTGCAACGGAACACTGAAGATGGGTGCCTCTGAAATTGTCGGCGATGGTGATGTGGTGGTGGCGCCAGGTTCCTCAATCTATTGTCAAATGTTGCAAGGCAATACCATTGCTAATTTCCGTGTTACCGGAAAACAGTCTATCAGCACAGGGGTGAAATTTTTCACTTTCTAAGGATAACTTTCATATCATTAATCTTGCAGGAAAACCTTATGGTTTTCCTGTTTGTTTTTTGTGCGTAACGACTGACGCAGATCAGATTTTGTTAGCCGTTAATTGGTAAATTTGAACCAGATAACCCCAAATTGCTATGATGACCGAAGCGCAAAGAGAAGCTGAATTCCAGCGTCGTATCGACTCCGGAGAAGTGATTGAACCCAAGGATTGGATGCCCGAAAGGTATCGGAAGCAACTTATCCGTATGATGTCTCAACATGCTCATTCTGAAATTGTTGGGATGCTTCCTGAGGGAAATTGGATTACCCGCGCACCAAGTCTAGCCCGTAAAGCCATTCTCTTAGCCAAGGTACAGGACGAGGCTGGGCACGGACTGTACATTTACAGTGCAACCGAGACCCTTGGTATAGACCGAGCAGAAATGATCAACCAACTGCATACGGGCAAGGCCAAATATTCCTCCATTTTCAACTACCCGACGCTCTCATGGGCTGATATGGGTGCAATAGGCTGGTTGGTTGACGGCGCTGCTATCGTAAATCAAACCGCTTTGGCCAAGTGCTCTTATGGTCCATATGCTCGCGCGATGTTGCGAATTTGTAAGGAGGAAAACTTCCATAACAAGCAAGGTTATCAATTGCTGGCCTACTTGATGCGTGGCACCAAAGAGCAACAAGAGATGGCACAAGACGCCATGAACCGGTTTTGGTGGCCAGCATTGATGATGTTCGGTCCATCCGATACCAACTCCCCCAATAGCGATGAATTGATGCGCTGGAAAGTGAAGCTATACTCGAACGATCATCTTCGTCAGCGTTTCATTGATCGCACTGTTCCTCAAGCAGAGGCCATCGGTCTGCGTATTCCTGATCCGGATTTGAAATGGAACGAACAAACCCGTCACTACGAATTCGGAAAGATCAATTGGGATGAGTTCAATGCAGTCATCTCCGGTAACGGACCATGCAACCATGAGCGTATGAGTGCTCGCCGTAAAGCGGATGAAGAAGGTCGCTGGGTACGCGAAGCCGCTCAGGAATATGCTCGCAAGAAATCCATGGTTACCGCAGCTTGATTATCCAAACGACACACACAACAACATGTCAGCCGACAACAATACTCAATGGAAATTATGGGAAGTGTTCACCCAGAAAAAATCGGGTGACCCGCATGAGCACGCTGGAAGCGTCCGCGCTCCCGATGCGGAAATGGCACTCACCAACGCCCGCGATGTTTACAGCCGAAGAAAAGAAGCCGTGAATATCTGGGTGGTTCCTTCGGAATGCATCACTGCATCCACACCTGAGGACATGGGACCGTTCTTTGACCCTGCCAATGATAAGGTTTACCGTAACCCGAATTTTTACAAGACGCCTGATGGCATCAAGATGATTTCCTGATGGATCGCAACACCGCATTGTTTGAATATTGCCTTAGATTGGGCGACACCTCTTTGATTCTTGGTCAACGCCTATCCGAATGGTGTGGCCATGGTCCCATCCTTGAAGAGGATATTGCCTTATCGAATATTGCACTCGATTACATCGGTCAGTCTCGTATCATTTACTCCTATGCTGGCCAAGTAGAAGGCAAGGGTAGGAACGAGGACGATCTGGCTTACTTGCGTGATGCCCGACAGTACCGTAATCTTTTGCTCACTGAGCAACCCAATGGTGATTTTGCTTGCACCATGGCACGACAGTATCTGATGAGTGTTTACCTGTTTCATTTGTATTCATCACTTACTTCCAGCACCGACGAATCAATTCGTGCTTTTGCGCAGAAGTCCATCAAGGAAGTCGCATACCACTTGCGCCACAGTGCCGATTGGATGTTGCGCTTAGGCGATGGCACCGAGGAGAGCCATAAGCGATTGAAAGATGCAGTGAACCAGCTTTGGTATTTTGTGGATGACTTGTTTGATGCCGATGAGGTGGACGCCTATTTGTTATCTGAAGGAATTGCCGCTGATATGAAGAAAGTCCGTGACTCTTGGGAGCAAGACGTTAAAACGCTTTTTGCGGAGGCAACCATACAAATGCCCTCGGTCAATAGTTTCACAAGGGTGGGTAGTCGCAAGGGTAACCACACAGAACATTTAGGTTACATCCTTGCGGAGATGCAGTTTTTGCCAAGAGCTTATCCAGGCTCCAAGTGGTAACGATGCCGCCATGTCTACCACTAAGTCCATCGCCGAAATCACGAAAATCCTGGAGGAAGTAACAGATCCTGAAGTTCCGGTTCTGACTATTGCGGACCTTGGTATTCTTCGAAGTGTTATTGAAAAAGACGGGTTTTTGGAAATCACTATCACACCTACCTTTACGGGATGTCCTGCCATGCGAGTCATTGAGGAGGATATCACTCGAGTTTTGAATAGCCACGGTATATCCGATTTCAAAGTGAAGACTGTGATAGCCCCTGCCTGGACAACTGATTGGATGACCGAGGAGGGGAAACGAAAATTACGGGAGTACGGAATCGCTCCCCCTTCGATGTCAACCGAAGAACATTTGAAATCCTTGTTGAGCGGAAAACGCAAACCCACTGTTTGCCCATTCTGTGGCTCTGATAATACCCATCTTACCAGCGCGTTCGGTTCTACCGCTTGCAAAGCCTTGCATTACTGCGATGCATGTCAGCAGCCTTTCGAGGAATTCAAATGCCACTAGCAATTGACGATCGAAAAACGACAAATGAAAATAATCCAAACTTGTAACTCCAAACTTGTAAATTGTAAATGTCAATGTCAATACTCTTCTCCATCCAAAACTCAGTCGGTTGTATCACATTGAATCGTCCTGATGTGCTGAACAGTTTTAATCGTGAAATGGCTTTGCAGCTTCAAGATGTTTTGCGCCAATGTCAAGAGGATGCCGATGTCAGAGCGATTCATATTACTGGCGCAGGCAGGGCTTTTTGTGCAGGCCAGGATTTAGCTGAGGCCATTGCTCCAGATGGTCCAGGACTCAGGACTATTGTCTCTGAGCATTACAATCCCATCATATCGCTCATTAGGGAAGTTGAAAAACCTGTAGTATGTGGTGTGAATGGTGTAGCTGCAGGAGCTGGCGCCAATATTGCATTGTCATGTGATATCGTGTTCGCTGCTTCATCTGCTTCCTTCATCCAGGCGTTCTCTAAAATCGGACTCATTCCCGATAGCGGAGGAACCTATTTCCTTCCTCGACTGATAGGCATGCAACGAGCCACTGCTTTGATGATGTTAGGCGATAAGGTTTCAGCCAGCGACGCCATGCAGATGGGAATGATATACAAGTCATGTGATGATGATAAGCTGATGAGCGAATCCATGGAGTGTGCATCAAAATTGGCTGCAATGCCTACCATGGGATTGGGTTACACCAAGCGTGCCCTGAATCGTTCCATGACCAACGATTTGGAGCAACAGTTGGCAATGGAGGAGGAGTTGCAAGTGCTATCAGGACTTACTTATGATTACAATGAAGGCGTATCAGCCTTTTTAGAGAAGCGCAAACCTGTATTCAAAGGCGAATGATATGGATCAAAAAATGAAAATCGGAATTGCTGGAGCCGGAGCTATGGGTACCGGTATTGCACAGGTAGCAGCCATGGCAGGTCATCAAGTGGTTGTGTTTGATCCTTTTGAAAAGTCATTGAAGCGTTCCGCGACCAATCTTGACAACGACTTCAAAAAACTTGTAGACAAGGGAAAGTTGGAATCATCATCAGCAAATACTATTCGGGAGCGCATTACTCATGTTTCCGATATACAGGCCTTGTCACAATGTGGTTTGGTGATTGAGGCTGCCGTTGAATTGCTGGAGGTCAAGAAAAAACTTTTTACCGATTTGGAATCTATTGTGGATGTCCATTGCATTTTAGCAACCAATACATCTTCGTTATCCGTTATTTCCATCGCCGCATCTTGCCAACATCGTGGGCGAGTCATCGGAATTCATTTCTTCAACCCTGCTGCTATTATGCCTTTGGTGGAGATCATTCCTGCCTTCACAACGGAAGATTCAGTTTTCCACAGTGCCAAGTCAATTGTTGATTCATGGGGAAAGGTAACTGTAAAAGCAAAAGATACCCCCGGATTTATAGTCAATCGGATTGCCCGACCATTTTACGGCGAGGCTATTAAAATGTATGAAGAGGGAATTGCCTCGTTTGCCGATATCGATCATGCCATGAGGACAATCGGCGGCTTCCGAATGGGACCGTTTGAATTGATGGATCTGATTGGCAACGACATCAATTTCAGCGTAACGGAAACGGTTTGGAAACAGATGTTCTATGACCCTCGCTATCGACCATCCATAACTCAACAACGACTTTTTGAAGCCGGTTTGTTTGGCAGGAAATCGGGTAGAGGGTATTTTGATTATTCAGAAGGTGCAATAAGTCCCCAGCCCACATCCGACGAACGGAAACTGAAATATATATTCAATCGAATCCTTTGTATGCTCATCAATGAAGCTGCAGACGCCCTCTACATGGGCATAGCCAATAGGGACGACATTGAAACCGCTATGACCAAAGGAGTCAATTATCCAAAAGGACTCTTGATGTGGGCTGATGAAATAGGTATCAAACAGGTTTGTGATACAATCAATAATCTGTACAACGATTACCACGACGATCGCTATCGACCATCCTTGCTTCTCAAGAAAATGGCTGCCGAGAATAGCCGCTTCTTTAATTGATTTTACTTGTTGTTTTCATTTTGAAGCCTATGCAAACGATGTGTTTGCTCATCCAGCTTTGAAATCAGGTCGAGCTCTCTTTTCGTCAAAGCCCGATCATCTGTTTCATATTCGTTCCGCTCCGGTTTGCTGATATATTTCCTGATCAGAAGGAAAGTGGCTAATTGTTGGCTGATTTTCTTTTTGTCTTGTTCCATGGCTTGGTTTTGATATGAATGGTTTGATGGGGGCTTATTTATTTGATGCTGTAAACTGTGTTCTAACGAACACTTCCTCGTCTTTGGGCCAAGTGAAGTGGAAGGTTGTTCCAAAACCTGGGTTCGACTCAACCCAAACGCGTGCTGTTTGCTCATCAATTATTTTTTTAACAATGGCCAATCCGACTCCTGTACTTTCAAACTCATCTCTTGAGTTTATGGTTTGAAAGATTTGGAAGATCTTGTCATGGAATCTTGGATCAATTCCAGGGCCATTATCGGTAATGCTGAATCGGTGGCAGTCGCCCTGATCGCTATATCCGATTGTGACTTGTTTATTTGACTTATCGTTGAACTTGATGGCATTACCAATGATGTTCATGAACACCTGTTGTATTTTGGTTCGATCGGCGTGGATGTTGGGTAGCTTATCGGCTATGGTCACCTTGCAAGATCCATCATTCACCATGCTTACAACCTCCTGTATGATCATATTCAAGTCTTGTTCTTCAACCTGGCTGTTCTTTTTGGCTACTTTGGAATAGTCAAGAATGCCGTTGATCAGCGACTCCATTCGAACAACGCGCTCTTTGATCAGGTTGAAATTTTTTCGAACATCCTCTGGCAACATATGACCTGCATCTTCTTCAATCCATCCAGTCAAATTCCCTATGGCTCTCAATGGCGCTTTCAAATCATGTGAAACCACATAAGCGAACTTGTCGAGCTCTTTGTTGGTTTTTTCTAGATTCATCAGGTAGTTTGATATCCTCATCTCAGCTATTTTCCTTTCGGTGATATCGTTTTCGATAAAGATATATCTGATTGTTTCCTCGTCTTGAATACGAGTAATGTTCTCTTGCACCCAAACAGGTTTTCCATCCTTGCGGTATTTCACGGTTTCCGCATGGAAATTCTTATCTGGGAAGTCGAGGCGGTTGATGGTGAGGGTTGCTTCACTTACATTGTCGGTGCGCATAAAAAGTTCGCCATTGGTTTTACCAATAACCTCTTGTGATTCGTAACCGGTTAAACGGTTGAAACCATCATTTACCCATTCGATATGTCCTTTCTCATCGGTAATGATAACCGAATTGTTGGTACCGCTGGCCACCATCGAAAGCTCTTTCAGTTCTTCGTTTTTCCGAGTCAATATTTTTCTTGAAGATTCGATTTTCCGAATCACTGCATTTTTCGATCGGGAAAGATAATAGGTCAACAAGGTCATGATCACCATGCTGGTTACCGCGGTAGTGAGATAATAGGTGTCTTTTGAGGCCTCTGCAAGATTCCATGTAACCATGCCCAGCTCGGGTGCGATGTCGGTCAAGTAATAGAACAAACCGATGTTTGCTAAAGACATGGTAATGGCAATTTTCCCTCCTGCAGCCTCCATCACCACATAGGCATATAAAACAATCGCCCCTAGGTAATACATGTTGGGAGTACGGATTCCTCCATTTTGATACGACAAACCATGCACCAGCAATATCAATGAGATGATGGAAATAGCGTATGCGGTTTTCGTTTGGCGGTGAAATTGTAGTCCTACCAAATTGATAAGTAAGGTTAATGCAGTTGAAGTATATGCCAACGAAGTCAAATCGCTCTGCGTATTTGTTTTCATTGCAAGCATTCCGGTAACGGCTGCACCCACCAATGACACGGCAAGAAACAAAGTGTAGCGCTGTCGTTGTAGGATGTCGTTCCGGTTGGTAACCGGTGCGGTCATGAATTCAGGCAAGGTGTTATCTGTCGTTGTCATGGTTACCTCGTTGCTACATCATTGAATAATTGCTCTTGCTCCTTCTTGCTTTCCTTTGGCCAGGTGAAACGGAAATCGGATCCGGTTCCAGGCATTGATTCAACCCAAATATTTCCACCTTCCTCTTCTACTATTTTTTTTACGATGGCCAAACCAACTCCCGTGCTCTCTACGGTATCTCGCGGGTTCAAGGTTTGGAAGATTACGAATATTTTCTCATGGAACCTGGGGTCTATGCCCGGTCCGTTGTCTCGGATACTGATAGTCCAAGTATCTGTTTGCTCTGTTGCGGAAATGGAAATATTGATTTCCATTTTATCGTTGTATTTGATGGCGTTGCCAATCAGATTTGCAAAAATCTGCTGGAACTTGATTTTATCTCCGTATAATGTAGGTAGTTTACCATGTATTCCGATTGAGCAATTCGGCGGAGGAGAACAGAAGTCGATGACCTCATAAATGTAGTCGTTCAAATCGACCGTGGTTCTTTCTCCTGTATCATGATTGGCTCTTGCGAACTCCAATAATCCGTTTATCAGATCCTCCATTCGGGTGACACGGCTTTTAATGATGTTGAAGTTCGATTTGGTATCGTCAGAGAATTTGCCATCCATATCCTCCTCAATCCACTCTGTCAAATTTGATATGGCATGTAATGGAGCCTTGAGGTCATGCGAAACCACATAGGCGAATTCATCAAGCTCTTTATTGGTTATTTCCAATTCGTGCAGATAATTGCGGATCTTCAGTTCGGCGATTTTGCGTTCGTTGATATCCTGTTGCAAAGTGACATAGGCACTTACCTCGCCTTGGTCATCCAAAATGGCGGAAACAGCTAGATGTGTCCAGTATTTGGTTCCATCCTTCCTTAGCTGTTCAAGTTCGCAAGAACAATTCGATTTGTTGCGCATGCGGTAACGCATGGTCTGTACATCGTCTTTGTCTGCCACATTACCGAATAGAAAATCTTCTGGAAGCTTTCCAATGGCTTCCGCTTCTGTGAAACCTGTTTGCTGGGTAAACGCCTCGTTAACATAAGTAATTCGGAAGTTTCGGTCGGAGATAATGACGGCGTTATCGGTTTTACTTGCCACCAGTGACAACTTTTTCAATTCCCGGTTTTTTTCTTCCAAGACTTTCTCCGACTCTCGCAGATTTTCAATGATTACATTTTTGGAGCTTCCAAGGTTGTTGCTCAACGCAGCGATGGCAATCACGGCAAGGCTACTGGATACAAGAAAATCCTGATTCAGATCGGACGGGATGGCGGCCAGTACATTCTGAACCATGGTGGAATCACCGCTTATGGAGTAGAAGAATACTTGGTTGACAACAGACAATCCCAACATCACCCAACCATAATTTTTTCCCAACATAATTACGGTTGCAATAATCATGAAGAGATAATAGAAGTTTCCAGCGTTGCGAATACCTCCATAGTAATAGTTGAACAAGTGCACACAGGCAAAAGCCGTCATCAAACAGATGGTGTATGCAATTCGCAGTTTACCATGTTTTTGAAGCGCTAAGTAGTTTGCAAGGAAAATGACGGCAAACGATTGAAGTCCAACCGAGAGAATCTGGTTATCCAATCCGAATGTTAGTGCGTGGAATGATTCCGCAACACATAGAAGAAAGCAAGTTGCAGAGAAGGTCAGAAACAGCTTATAACGCTGTTTTTCAAGGAGATTCTGTGGGTCGATACGGTTGATGATCTCCCATTTGAACCTGCCTCTAAGCCAGGCTTTTAGTGAATATAGCATGGCCGTTTCTACGGCACTCTATGGCTCTGGTTTCAGTCTTGTGATGATTTTTCATGCGGGAATGGCTTCTAACATTTGATTGTCAGCAACTTAATTCCAGTAAATTACCGTTGCCTAAAAATCAGTATACCTTTACTAATAAGAATACATAATTCATTTGGCTGCAATTACCATATTACATATCGAGGATGACGAAGTAGATGCCATGGTTGTGCAACGGGCACTCAAGAAGACCGGCTACGACTACCAGTTGTTTCAAGCCAGGAATGGATTGGAGGCGTTGGATATGCTTCGTGGAACCAACGGGCGTGACAAAATCGCTGTTAGACCAAATGTCATTTTGCTCGATTTGAACATGCCTCAGATGAACGGTCATGAGTTTCTTGCTGAGCTTCGCGCAGATGCAGAATTGGGGATGATACCTGTTTACATTCTTTCCACATCATCCGATGAAAATGATCGTATTCAGGCGTATCGCAAAAATGTGGCAGGATATATTTTAAAACCCGTGAACTTGGAGAGTTATACAGAAGCCATCCATGTGCTTTTCAAATACTGGAATCTGATCCAGCTGCCATAAAAAAAAGAATCCGCCCATTGGACGGATTCCTCTACCGGTCAGCTTAAGTTACTTGCCCGCCAAGACCCGTTGACTCATGGGGGAGGTCTTACGGAAGGCATGGTAGATGTCTTCGAGTGTTAGGCCGTTTTCAGCCAGCGCCAATGGAAGTTCTTTCGCAATGTTGGTGATCAATCCACGCAAATCGTCGAAAGTGTGGTTGCGGCTGATGGGGAGCCGCAATCCTGCCTGGTTAATAGCCACACTCGGAAAAACAGATAAATTGAATAGGTATCCTTTGTTCAGCATGCGCTTCACCATGCTGAATGCCACCGCGGGCTTGGATACACCTATGAAGAAGATGGGGGTTTCATTCTCCCACATCAGTGGAAGGTCGAAGTCGTTACAAAGTTTATTGACATACTCGATACGATCACGAAGCTGTTGCTGCATGACTTTTATTTCGGGCGACAAATGGATTTTCGCCGACTCGATACATGCTCCCAGCATCGGGGGTTGAATGGGTCCAGAAAAGATGAATGGCTTACTAAGGTTGCGGCAGTACTCGTGTGTTTTCTCATCAGGAAACACGGTAACTCCACCTGCAGCGCCAAAGGCTTTATTCAAAGAGGTAACCAATATCATTTTGGGGTGGAAATAGGGTACCGCGCCCATCACATAACCTGTGCCGTTTGGTCCGGTCCAACTCATACCATGGGTGTCATCAATATAAAGGTGGAATTGTTCGTATTTATCCAGTAATTGATAGATCTCATCCATTGGTGCCGTATCACCGAACATGGAGTATACACCATCTGCCATGTACCAAATCTTCTTATAGGTCTTACTCAATTCGATTATGCGTTCTTCCAGATGATCCATGCGGTTATGACGAATCACTTCTGTTTTCACACTGCGCGCCTTTAATAACTGTACGGCAGTTTGAACGCTGTCGTGTACCTGTGTGTCCAATATAACGGCATCCTCATCCTTGACCAGGATTGGAATGTTGGAAACATGGGAAAGCGTCACATTAGCCAGTAACATGGCAGGTTGTCCGAACATGCGGCGCAGAAGCTCTTCCATTTCGGTATAAAGCTTCACATTTACATAAACGCGAGTGGATGCGAATGCGGTTCCGTATTTGCGCACAGCATCAATTACACCCTCCTTCAGGCGCTCCTCCATTTCGATACCCATGTATCCACAGGTTCCAAAATTGATGATCTCGCGTCCATTGATGGTGATGTGTCGACCATCCATGATTTCGTTTTCACCTTGAAGGTGGATGATGCCCAACTCTTTTGAGGCGATTACATTCTGGTTAGTGGCATCCAGAATCTGCTCATGCTTGGTTTTTCCGTCTTGTACCATTTGGTTGTCGTATTGGTTTTGGTTTAATGCTGTTAGAGAAAACGGCAAAACCGATATTGCAGAAAGGCAATACGACAAATAAGAAAAAAGTGATCAACAAGGATGTTCCAGATATCCGGTGTTCGGGGCGGCAGCGGGGGGAGATGCCTTTCGGGAACGGGTCAAAATTATACATATTTTTACAAAAACAAACTTATTAACAAAAAATGTTAGCAACCCGGATTGTCAGCCAGATGATGGAAAATGACCGCTTTAGTCAGTGGTTAGGTATTGAAATACAAGAGGTTAAGGAAGGTTATTGTCGCCTTTTCATGGTGGTTCGTGAGGATATGGTCAATGGCTTCGGAATTGCCCATGGAGGGATATCTTTCTCGTTGGCCGACAGTGCTTTAGCCTTCGCTTCGAACTCCCGAAATAAAAAAAGTTTGGTGCTCGATGCTTCCATGTCATTTACTGCACCTGTTAATAACGGCGATCAGCTGATTGCAGAGGCCATTGAGTCCAATGTGACCCGTTCAACGGGGATTTACCACATTACCGTAACCAACCAAAATGGCAAAAAGGTGGCCTTCTTCAAGGGTATTGTATTCCGCAAGGATGAACCCTGGTTTAGTGAGGCGGAATGATGCCTATCTTCGCTTACCTTATTAATCATGGCCTTAAATGGACCTGGTCTTCGATATCTGTGTCAATATCATGATTTGGATGAGCCATTTGCTTGGAATCACTTACAAGCAGCTCAATGTCATCCTTTTTGTGATCCTGCATCCGATCATCACCTTGGTTCTGTATTTCCTCTATCGCAAATACAAAAGGCTGTATCAAAGTATCCAATCCAAGAATTAACAGATGAATCAAGCCTATATAGTGGATGGTCTTCGAACAGCCATCGGAAGTTTCGGAGGTTCGTTGTCGACTGTCAGACCGGATGATTTGCTCGCACATGTTTTTTCTGCCTTGATCAAAAGACATCCACAACTCGATCCGTCCTCCATCGACCATATCATAGCGGGCTGTGCCAACCAGGCAGGCGAAGACAACCGCAATGTGGCTCGCATGGCCGGTTTGCTATCGGGCATCCCACAAACCGTATCTGCCGAAACGGTGAACATACTTTGTGCATCAGGTATGGCCGCTGTTGCAAACGCTTCGCGTTTCATTCAGGCAGGCGATGGTGATCTTTATCTGGCAGGTGGCGTGGAGAGCATGACACGCGCTCCTTTTGTAATGGCCAAATCAACCTCCGCTTTCAGTCGAGAGGTAAGTATGTTCGACACCAGCATCGGATGGAGGTTCATCAATCCTGCTATGCGGAAATTGTATGGTGTGGATAGTATGGGTGAAACCGCCGAAAATGTAGCAGAACGCTATAAGGTGAGCCGCGATGATCAAGACCGTTTTGCTTTCCGTTCACAACAAAAGGCAACTGTCTCGCGTCAAGCGGGGAGGTTCACAGAAGAGATTGCCCCAATTTCCATCAACAAAGGCAAAAACGAAACGGCCGTCTTCGACCAAGACGAATACATCAAGCCAACAACAACATTGGAAATACTTGCCAAGCTTCGCGCAGCTTTCCGCGAGGGCGGTAGCGTTACAGCAGGCAATGCATCGGGCATTAACGACGGCGCTGCAGCTTTGTTGATAGCCTCCGAAAACGGTTTGAAGAAATCGAACCTCACTCCAATTGCCCGTTTTGTATCATCCGCTGTAAGTGGAGTTGAGCCATCCATCATGGGTATCGGTCCGGTAGTCGCCGCACAACGCGCTTTGGCAAAAGCCGGACTTTCGTTCAATGATATTTCCGTGATTGAACTCAACGAGGCCTTCGCCGCACAAGGTTTGGCATGCATTCGAGAATGGGGACTTGCCGATGATGATGCTCGAATCAATCCCAATGGTGGCGCCATCGCGCTTGGTCATCCCCTCGGTATGTCGGGTGCACGGCTTGTGCTCACAGCCACTCGTGAACTTCACAAAAAAAATGGAGGTCGCTACGCCCTTTGCACCATGTGCATCGGTGTGGGACAAGGTTACGCTGTTGTCATCGAAAAAGTATGATATACGAATTTGAAGGATATCGCCCTGTTGTACACGAATCATCATTCGTGCATCCGATGGCAACCGTAACAGGAAATGTTATCATCGGCCGCGATGTGTACATTGGTCCTGGAGCTGCCATCCGTGGCGACTTTGGTCGTATCATCATTGAAGACGGCTGCAATGTGCAAGAGAATTGCACCATTCATATGTTCCCTGGAGTTACAGTTGTTTTACAACAGGATGCTCACATAGGACATGGCGCCATCATCCATGGCGCCAACATTGGAAAGAATGTGATGGTGGGAATGAATGCCGTCATCATGGATAACGCCGTCATCGGCGACCATTGCATCGTAGGAGCCTTGTCATTCATTCCTGCCGACACCATCATCCCCGAAAGGAAAGTCGTGGCAGGAAGCCCTGCAAAAATCATCAAAGATGCCACCGACCAGATGATTGATTGGAAACGGGAAGGCACACGCATTTATCAGACTCTTCCCAAACGCTGCATGGAAACGCTCAAACCATGTGAACCCTTGCGCGAGTTACCAGCAGATTTGAAAGTGCAGGATGGTAGCTATTACAAGACTTGGAATCAAAGCAAATAAGTTATCGATACAGATATGTATAGACTGAAGAATTATGTAGCCGGACAGTGGATAGAGGGTGTAGGAAATGGCACACCGCTGTTTAACGCGGTCAATGGAGAACAAGTGGCAGTGGCCGGCACCGAAGGCATCGATTTTGCTGCCATGCTACATTATGGTCGTACCGTAGGCGGCCCTGCCTTGCGGCAGATGACTTTTCACGAGCGTGCCCTAATGCTTAAAGCGCTCGCCACGCATCTCAACTCAAAGAAGGAGTTGTTCTATCAGCTTTCGGCTGCTACAGGAGCTACCAAGGTTGATTCATGGATTGATATCGAAGGTGGAATCGGAACCATGTTCGTTTTCGCCAGCAAAGGAAGACGCGAGCTCCCCGATGAAACATTTCTGGTAGAAGGCAACACCGAACAGATCTCCAAGAACGGAACTTTCGTAGGCCAACACATTTGTGTTCCATTGGAGGGAGTGGCCATTCACATCAATGCTTTTAACTTTCCATGTTGGGGCATGTTGGAGAAAATCGCTCCCACACTACTTGCAGGAGTGCCCTGCATTGTCAAGCCTGCAACACTCACTAGCTACTTGACGGAACTCATGGTTCGCGAAATCATCGATTCCGGTATTCTGCCTCCCGGAGCATTGCAGCTCCTCTGCGGAAGCGCCGGTGATCTGCTCACGCATGTTACTCTTCAGGATGTGGTCACCTTCACCGGATCTGCCGATACGGGTCGCATGCTCAAGCAATCTCCTGCCATCGTGAATAATTCGGTTCGCTTCAATATGGAGGCCGACTCGCTCAATTGCTCTATCCTCGGTCCCGATGCGGTTCCAGGCACTGCCGAGTTCGACCTATTCGTGAAAGAGGTGGTACGCGAGATGACAGTCAAGGCCGGACAAAAATGTACAGCCATCCGTCGCATCATCGTTCCCGAGCATCTTTCCAATGATGTGATCAAAGCCGTTGGCTCGAAACTTGGCACTACCAAAGTTGGTGATCCTTCTGTTGAAGGCGTGCGCATGGGGCCCCTTGCGGGGAAAGATCAGGTCGGCGAAGTGCGTTCGCGATTGAAAGAGCTTCTCGCATGCTGTGAGATTGCCGCTGGCAATCCCGAGCAATACGAACTGGTTGGTGCCGATCGTGACAAAGGTTCGTTCATGCCTCCGGTGTTACTTCATTGTGCCGATGGTTTCAAGTATGATGCTCCACATGACATTGAAGCATTTGGTCCAGTATCAACTGTCATTCCATACAAATCGGCTTCCGATGCCATTGAACTCTCCCGTAAGGGCAAGGGCAGTTTGGTGAGTTCGGTCTTCACCAATGATAAGAAGTTTGCCAAGGAGATGGTATTGGGTACAGCTGCATGGCACGGTCGCATGATGATTCTAAATGCCGAGGGTGCAGGAGAGTCTACCGGTCATGGTTCACCTTTGGGGCACTTGGTTCATGGAGGTCCGGGTCGTGCTGGTGGTGGCGAAGAGATGGGTGGTATCCGTGGCGTGAAACACTACATGCAGCGTACAGCTTTGCAAGGGTCGCCGTCAATACTAACTTCTATTTGCAACGAATATATCCGTGGTGCCGAAACCAGGGAGGATATGATTCATCCATTCAAGAAATATTTCGAGGAGATTCAAATAGGAGATACACTATACACCCATAAACGCACCGTCACTGAAGCTGACATCGTCAATTTCGCAGGCATCAGCGGAGATTATTTCTACGCTCACACCGATGAAACCGCGTTGGAAGGATCGATCTTCGAACGCCGGGTGGCTCACGGTTATTTTGTCATATCCGCTGCAGCGGGATTGTTCGTGGATCCGAAGAAAGGTCCGGTATTGGCCAACTACGGTCTCGATAGTCTTCGATTCACCCAGCCGGTTTATGTTGGTGATACCATCTCCGTAAGGTTGACTTGCAAGCGAAAAACCAAAAAGGAGAACAGAGAGGGACAAATACCGCAGGGTGTTGTGGAGTGGGATGTGGAAGTGAAAAATCAACGAGGTGAAACAGTGGCTACCGAAACCGTTTTGACTTTGGTTCAACGAAAAGAAGCATGATGAAAATCGTACTTAAATGTTTTTTGGTTTGCTGCTTTTCCTTAACGGGATGGCAAGCCAACGCCCAGATGTACCGTAATTTTTTCCAGCGTCCCAACCCTGACAGTCTGCAAAAGGAGGTTGAGTCTTTGAATCGCGAATTGGACCAAGCCGATTCACTGATCAATGCGCAATCAGTTGAAATCATGGTGATGCAGGAGCAGGCCGCCAAAAAGGAGGAGTCTGCCAACAAGTTGGAGAAGTTCATTGATATTTACAAGTCAGAGAATTCCCAGCTTAATCAAACCAACAAGATATTGATCATCTTCAATTGCCTCGGTGCTGTACTGCTGCTACTTTCTCTGGTTTATATCATGTCGGGTCGCAACAAATCTCGTAGGTCTGATACAACGGTGCCAAACATGGCTCCGGTTTCGCAACTGCCATCGATTGAAACACCGGTTGCAGGAAAGACGGCGGTTGGAGTAGAGGATAGGCTCATACAGATTGAGCGCTTGGCTCGTTTACGCGAGGGTGGACTGTTAACATCGGGCGAATTCGAAAAAGAAAAAGAGCGTATTCTAAGGGGAGGCTGATTCTGGCTCCGAAGCAAAATACATTAACACAACAACAATCATGAATACAGTCGAGTTTGTAAAATCTGATTTATCCGATGGCATTGCCACCATCACCTTTTTCCATCCAAGAAGCAACTCTTTGCCAGGTGCTATACTGCGGGCTATGGCCTCTGCCATTGAAGAGGCTGGTAAAAACGACGATGTCAAAGTCATTGTATTGCGAAGTGAAGGGGAGAAATCATTTTGTGCTGGCGCTTCGTTTGACGAGTTGGTTGCGGTTTCTTCCTTTGATGAGGGTCGCAACTTTTTCTCTGGCTTTGCCCTGGTCATAAATGCCATTCGTAAAGCGCCTAAGTTTGTCATTGCGCGGGTGCAAGGAAAGGCTGTTGGAGGTGGTGTTGGAATCGCTTGTGCAGCTGACTACACTTTGGCTCACGATTCAGCCGATGTTAAACTTTCTGAACTAGCGGTAGGTATCGGTCCTTTTGTAGTTGGACCTGCTGTGGAACGCAAAATTGGTAAATCGGCTTTCGCTTCTTTGGCAATCAATGCTACTGAATGGCGTAATGCTGTTTGGGCCAAGAAACACGGCATGTACGCCGATTTGTATGATAGCTTGGAGGGTTTGGATGCTGCAGTTGTAAAACTGGCCCGCACCTTAGCCGACTCCAGCCCGGAAGCTATGCGACGCCTCAAAGAAGTGTTGTGGGAAGGCACTTCCGACTGGGAGTCTTTG
The DNA here is from genome assembly GCA_046302815.1 of Bacteroidota bacterium. Taxonomy (GTDB): domain Bacteria; phylum Bacteroidota; class Bacteroidia; order AKYH767-A; family OLB10; genus JALRAP01. The sequence goes on from JBKCHO010000086.1 coordinate 19,670, forward strand.
TTGATGTCTCGTGCCGAAATTAGTGGCACCCTGGTTTTGTCGCAGTTCACTCGCGATGCCATTGCCAAGTTCAAGGCTGGCGCTCGTTAACCCAATCGACATGTTCTTGTCAGTTGAAATGCCAGAGCTCTTCCTCGGTTTAGAGGATTTGCTCTTGGTCTGTTTCGGACTATTCGTGGGAATTATCACTTTGCGCTGGTTTTTTATGAACCGGACATTTTTGATCAACCGATTCCGTATGATGACAGGAGTGGGCCGGGACGAACTTTATGAAAAGTTAAAAGTTCTTTTGGTTCACAATTCATTTTATCGCTCGTTGGATAAACAAGGCAAACAGAAAATGCTGGATCGATGTGCTCGATTCGCAATGCAAAAACGGTTCCTAGGCTCTAATGACTTTGTGGTTAATGGCGAAATGGTTGCCTTGATATCAGCTACAGCTGTCCGTTTGACTTACGGCCTCGACCGTTTCGACTTGCCCCACTACCATACTATCCGTATTTTCCCATCTACCTTTTTTTCCCCATTCCATAAGCGCGATTTAAAAGGCGGCGCTAGCGCCAAAGGCATATTGTTTTTTTCATGGTCTGATTTGGTACAAGGCGAATCGATTGAAAACGACCGTATCAATTTGGGTTTGCATGAAATGGCACATGCGCTTCGTATGGAGTTGCGATACGGTAGCGGTGCCGATAGGCGAGTAGCTGATTATTTCGACTCTTGGTTTCAAATTGCATTTGCAGAATTTCAACGCGTGCGAGAGGGAGATGAATCCTATCTGCGCGATTATGCCGGTACCAATGTGGAGGAATTTTTTGCAGTATGCGTAGAGCATTTCTTCGAGGATGCAGAGCATTTCTGCAAAGAGCTTCCTGATGTGTATGCTCATTTATGTTTATTGCTGAATCAAGACCCACTGAATAAGACCAACGGATATGCTTTCGACCGCGAACTGGTTCTGTCTCGCTTTCCCGGCTTAACACACGAATTGCCGAATCGAATCCAAAGAAGTTATCGTTACGACTCATGGCATTGGAGTTTTAATATGATCTTGGCGGGTTTTTTTCTCTTTCTTCCTATAGTCTTATACTGTATATCGACCGTATCCATCCGCTTCAGCGATGTATTGATACCTGTATTGATGATTACCATGTGTGCTGTCGCATTCCGATCTTTCTGGTATCAAAAAGGGATCCAATTGTACAGGCATTTGTTCATGTTTGCATTGGTTGGCATTTCATTCCCGGGACTTGCCTTGCTTCTAATAGTCAATATGAACTTTCATAGCAACACGGCTATGGAGTACTATTCCATTACGGACCATAGTGCCCGTGCAATTGGCGAAAAAATACGGGTGGTTTATTATTTAGATCCCAAGGGAGATACCTATCCCAAACGATTTAGGCAGGTTGATTTGACCATTGGTCAATCTGATTTTGTCGATGCGCAACAGATGGTTATGGAGACTTCCGAGGGAATCATCGGCTGGAGGAATATTCACCGAAGAAGCTTGATTTTGAATGGCTACCACACTATACAAGTGGACAGGCCTGAGCTTTGAAATTACTACCTTTGCAGCATGATGGAAAAGACCGCTCCAATAACCTCCAGCCCATCCCTTGGTTCGACCATGGCTGCAGGTGTTTCCGATGAGGTATTGGTTCGTGCTTTCGGCCTAATGGCTACAGCCAGGGCCATGTCTTCCATCTACGAGGCCAATGCTTCTTTCACATCCAAGTATGTTCATGCCACCTCCAAAGGTCATGAGGCTATTCAGATAGCAGTAGGGCTACAGCTCACGGCCAAGGATTTTTTGTCGGCCTACTACCGCGATGATAGCACCTTGCTGGCGATAGGCATGGAGCCTTTCGAACTCATGTTGCAATTGATGGCCAAACGCGACGATCCGTTTAGCGGAGGCCGTTTGTATTATAGCCATCCGAGTCTGCGTCGTGATGATATGCCTAAGATACCCATGCAGTCCTCTGCTACAGGTATGCAGGCCATTCCTTCCACGGGAGTTGCCATGGGATTGAAATATCTGGATTCGCAAAAGCTCAGCAATCACCCTCAGGGCGACAAACCGCTTGTGGTTTGCTCATTGGGTGATGCCTCCATTACCGAGGGAGAAGTTGCTGAGGCGTTTCAGATGGCTGTGCTGAAAAAGTTGCCGATTGTTTATTTGATTCAGGATAACGAGTGGGATATTTCCGCTCATGCCTCCGAAATTCGGGCTATGGATGCGACCGGTTATGCCAAGGGTTTCCACGGCATGCAGGTCCGAACAATTGATGGAACAGATTTCGAGACCTGTTTCAATACCGTTCAAGAGGTTTTTTCCGCCGTTCGAAATGGTGATGGGCCATTCATGATTCACGCCAAGGTGCCTTTGCTGAATCATCACACCTCTGGAGTTCGTAAGGAATGGTATCGCGACGATTTGGAGAAGCAATCAGAGCGCGATCCCTATCCTAAACTTCGTAGCTCGTTGTTGGCTCGAGGCATTTCTGAAGAAAAAATTGTTCAATTGGAGTCCGACTGCGAATCACTTGTTTTGGAGCATTTCGAAAAATCGAGGTCGTCGGAGGATCCACATCCTGGAGACTTATTCACCCATGATTTTGCCCCAACGCCCATTACCGAAGAGCGTGGTGAACGCGAACCTGCTGGCAAGGAAAAGACAGTCATGGTTGATTGTGCTTTGTTTGCCGTACAGGAGTTAATGGCGAAGCATCCAGAGTGCTTGTTGTACGGACAAGATGTTGGTCGACGGCTGGGTGGTGTGTTCCGTGAAGCGGCCACATTGGCACAGAAATTTGGCGACGACCGAGTTTTCAATACGCCCATTCAAGAGGCATTCATCATAGGCAGCACGGTTGGTATGTCGGCTGCAGGTTGTAAACCCATTGTGGAGGTGCAGTTCGCTGATTATATCTGGCCTGGATTGAATCAGCTTTTCACCGAGGTCAGCCGCTCGTGCTATTTATCGAACGGCAAATGGCCTGTGAGCTGTATCATTCGGGTGCCTATTGGCGCTTATGGCAGTGGCGGACCCTACCATTCTTCAAGCGTGGAAAGTGTCGTAGCCAATATCCGAGGTGTCAAGATAGCCTATCCATCTACCGGAGCCGATTTGAAGGGACTAATCAAGTCTGCTTACTATGACCCAAACCCGGTTGTGATTTTCGAGCACAAGGGTCTGTATTGGTCCAAGATTAAAGGAACAGAGGATGCCAAAACCATAGAGCCCGACGAAGATTATGTCATTCCATTTGGCAAATCCCGGTATGTAACCACTTCGAATTCGAATACCAACAACTCTACACTCACGGTTATTACTTACGGTATGGGGGTATATTGGTCGAAAAATGCTGCTGCAGATTTTTCAGGAAGGGTAGAGGTTGTTGATTTGCGTACCATACATCCAATAGACGAGGTTACTATATTGGAATCTGTTCGTAAAAATGGGCGCTGCCTGGTTGTTACCGAGGAGCCTGTGAACAATTCCTTCGCACAGGCTTTAGCAGGCAGTATATCGGAAAAATGTTTTCAGTGGCTCGATGCACCGGTTCGGGTAGTAGGTTCTGAAAATTTACCAGCTATTCCATTAAATGCAACATTGGAGTACACCATGATCCCCAACACCGATAAGGTGCGGGAAGCCATTCGCTCCTTGCTTGATTATTGATATTTCCGATGACTGTCCGTTCACTTGTATTGACCATCATCTCAGCAGCACTGCTGGGTGTTTTGGCTGAATACTGTTTTCGTAAAATGGGAGTTGTGAATTCAGGTGGCTTACTTGGTGGTGTGGTAGGTATTTTGGTGGCAATGGCTTTGAACCGAAAGAAAGGTGAGTCCCAGCCACAGGATTCCAGGAATTCCAAAAAGAAACGATAAATTTCAACTGCCGATTTGCAGTTTAATCTGCCTCAAAGATTTGTATACTTCATATCGAAGCTGACTTACCGAACCTTATAAAAACATGAATAAACTCAAACTGATTGATGCCATCTCCAAGGAAAGTGGCTTGTCGAAATCGGATGCATCGAAAGCCATGGATGCCTTTTTGAGTGTATCCATCCGAACCTTGAAAAAGGGTGAGAAGATCATGTTAAAGGATTTCGGCACTTTTCATGTGGTGAAGCGTGCTGCTCGTACTGCTCGAAACATCAATACCAACAAGGAGATAAAAGTTCCTGCCAAAAAGGTGGTGCGGTTTGTGGTTGGTAAGGAGCTGGGTGGAAAGATCAAGTAATCCATGATTTAGGTTATTGTCTACGATGCGCTTCGCTTACTCAGTCAGCATTGGTAATTCCACCTGTTCAATATGATTAATTCAATGACCTTATTTTGGTTCCAGCAAAGCCATGTCTTATCCATTTGGAACCACAAATAAAGTTTTATTGATGATTTTATTCGCTTTTTTTACGCGAAGCGCATCAAAGCCAGCTTGAAGAATTAACCCGTTTAAGCAAAGGCGCAAATAATTCCACCCATGAGACCAAGGGTGATTGCCCAATAGCCCAAGTGGATGAAGATGTATTTGCGAGGCTTCCTTTCGAAGAGGGAGATAATGCCTAGAATGGGAAGAGCAATGCTGATAGCTGAAATGACTCCATGTAAAAGTCCGTGTTTGAATGTCCTGAATTCATTGCCGTACTTTTCCAGGAAAGCGGTAACCATTTGTCCGGCCTCGGAGCTTGGGTTCATGTAATCGGGTTGCCCGGCTACAACTGCCCAAAGACTGAGTTGATGAATGGTTAAATACTGCAAGGAAAACGATAGAAAGAAACTGAGTAGATAGGTGAGTCCGAAAATCAATGCCATATTGGATTTCTTCATTGATTCTTCGGTTACTTGGGCTACCTGCATCCATGCTTGTCCCAAAACCTTAGGATGATACCAGATGAATCCAATGACTAGTGGAACAAGTGCTGCAAGTGCGATGATGGCGATGTTGGTTTGCATGAGTAGTGAGTTTTGATGGTTCAAAGTAAGTAATAAAATTCAATCCGCGTAAATCAGCAAAATCCGCACTATCCGTGTTCTGTTTGAATGAAAACAGGAACGCAGATTGAGCTGGTTTGACAGATTTACACAGAGTTCATTTCTTTTATCCGCATAAATCTGCGTACATCCGCAGGATCCGCTTTATCCGTGTTCTATTTGATTCTTATATTTGCCTTAAAGCCTAGCCGCCATGAAAAAATTCGTCCTAACCTTATTGATTTCCTTTTCCATTTTACATGCTTCCGCTCAAGACACCTTTTCCATTGTAGCCGTTGACACCGTTACCGGTGAAGTTGGAAGTGCAGGGGCTTCCTGTGTGGATTTGATTCTGTTCTTTCCCAACTATGCCACCGATTTTTTGGGCGACTTGATTCCTGGGGTAGGAGCAATAAATACTCAAGCCAGTTATAATATAAATAATCAAAACAATGCCCGTACCCGTATGTTGGCCGGTGACACTCCACAGCAAATAATCAGTTGGCTAACAACAAATGATGTTCAAAACAACCCTAACAGTCGCCAATATGGAATTGCTGCGTTGGTGAATGGCTCACCGCAAACTGCTGGTTATACCGGCACAGGTACCCTCAATTACAAAAACCACATCACCGGTCCGAATTACAGCATTCAAGGCAATATATTGCTCGGAAAAGCCATATTAGATTCCATAGAGTCTCGTTTCTTGAATGCTCAAGGCGATTTGGCTTGTAAATTGATGGCCGCTTTGCAAGGCGCCAAGGTGCCTGGTGCCGATACCCGATGCGCCAACAATGGAGCTGGCACCTCTTCGCTTTTCGCCTTCCTTAAAGTATCTCAGCCCACCGATCCCTATGGCAGCCCATCATTCAAAG
>JBKCHO010000087.1:0-9636 GCA_046302815.1 Bacteroidota bacterium
TTGAGCCTAAGACTCAAGCTGACTCTGATAAAATGGGTATGGCGTTGGCGAAGTTGGCGGAAGAGGATCCAACATTCCGTGTGCACACTGACCATGAAACCGGTCAAACGGTGATCAGCGGTATGGGTGAGTTGCACTTGGAAATCATCGTGGACCGTATGAAGCGCGAGTTCAAGGTTGAAGTAAACCAAGGTGCTCCTCAGGTGAACTACAAGGAGGCTATCAATGGTACTTTTGAGCACCGTGAGGTATACAAGAAGCAGACAGGTGGTCGCGGTAAGTTCGCCGATATCAAGTTTGTTGCATCTCCTGTTGATGCCGATTTCGAAGCAACCGACAAGAACCTCGGTTTGCAGTTCGTAAATGAAATCACCGGTGGTAACATCCCTCGCGAATTCATACCTGCAGTTGAAAAAGGTTTCCGCTCAGCTATGGTAAACGGAGTTTTGGCTGGATACCCCTTGCAGTCTCTTAAAATCCGCTTGATTGACGGATCATACCACAATGTTGACTCGGATTCTCTATCCTTCGAGATATGTGCCCGTACGGCCTTCCGTGAGGCTTTGCCAAGTTGTAAGCCTGTGTTGTTGGAGCCTATCATGAAGTTGGAGGTAATTACACCTGATCAGAACATGGGTGATGTTGTTGGTGACTTAAACCGTCGTCGCGGACAGGTTGAAGGTATGGATTCTAAAGCCGGTGCCCAAGTGGTTAAAGCCAAGGTTCCTCTCTCCGAGATGTTCGGTTATGTAACCCAGTTGCGTACCATTACATCGGGTAGGGCTTCTTCTACTATGGAATTCTCGCATTACGCTGAAGCTCCTCGTAACATTGCCGATGAAGTAATCGCCAAGTCAAAAGGTAAGGCAACAGCATAACAATCACACACAAACAGTATATAATCGTTCTTTATACCCAATATGAGCCAAAGAATTCGCATCAAACTGAAGTCGTACGACTTCAATCTCGTCGACAAGTCGGCTGAGAAAATCGTGAAAACCGTCAAGTCCACTGGCGCGGTTGTAAACGGTCCAATTCCACTTCCTACTGAGAAGAAGATTTACACTGTATTGCGTAGCCCACACGTAAACAAGAAGGCTCGCGAGCAGTTCCAGCTTTGCTCTTACAAGCGACTGTTGGATATCTACAGCTCTACAGCGAAGACTGTGGATGCCTTGATGAAGCTGGAGCTTCCAAGCGGAGTTGAAGTTGAGATCAAAGTATAGTGGTTCATATCGTATTCATTAAATAAACAGTCAAAAAACACATCAACATAAAATGTCAGGCTTGATCGGAAAAAAGATAGGGATGACCAGCATCTTCAACGAAGAGGGTGTTAACATTCCGTGCACCGTGGTAGAAGCAGGACCCTGTGTTGTCACACAGGTGAAGACCACCGAAAAGGATGGTTATTCAGCAGTTCAGCTTTCTTTCGGTGAGCGCAAGGAGAAGAATACTCCCGCTGCGTTGAAAGGCCATTTCAAAAAGGCCGGAACCACCCCAAAGAGGTTGGTGATGGAGTTCAAGGATTTCGAAAAGGAATTGAATATTGGTGACCAAGTAACGGTTGATATCTTGACCGAGGGTATGTTTTGTGCCGTAACCGGTACTTCCAAGGGTAAGGGTTTCCAAGGCGTTGTAAAGCGTCACGGATTCAGCGGTGTTGGCGGACAAACGCACGGACAGCACAACCGTCTTCGTGCACCTGGTTCATTGGGAGCTTCCTCTTGGCCTTCTCGTGTATTCAAGGGCATGCGCATGGCTGGCCGTACTGGTGGTGACAATGTAAAATTGTCCAACCTTCAAATAGTTAAAATCATTCCAGAGAAGAATTTGGTGTTGGTAAAAGGCGCCATCCCTGGAGCGAAAGGTTCTTATATTACAATTGAGATCTGATCATGGAAGTTTCAGTAAAGCAGTCATCCGGTAAGGATACCGGTAGGAAGATCATCCTTAACCCAGAGGTTTTCGGTGTTGAACCCAACGACCATGCCATATACCTAGATGTTAAGCAGGTTCTAGCAAATCGTCGTCAGGGAACGCATAAGTCGAAGCAGCGCAATGAGGTTCACGGAACCACCAAGAAGTTCAAGCGTCAGAAGGGTACTGGTGGTGCTCGTGCGGGTAGCCGTAAGTCGCCATTGTTTGTGGGTGGTGGTCGCGTATTCGGTCCACAGCCTCGCGATTATTCTTTCAAGTTGAATAAAAAGGTCAAGCGTCTAGCTCGTGTATCTGCACTCAGCTACAAAGCAAAGCAAAACAACATCACAGTTTTGGATGCTTTGGAAATGGGGGCAGCCAAGACCAAGGATTATGTGAACATGCTAAACGGTTTGGACCTCAACAATAAAAAGACACTTGTTGTACTGCCCGAGTCCAATAATAACATATATTTGTCCTCCCGAAATTTAGGGCACAGTAAAGTTGTAACTGCTTCGGATTTAAACACTTATGATATTCTGAACGCTCAGAGTCTGGTGTTGGTCGAGGCGTCTTTGCCCATTATTGATAAAACATTAGCGAAATGAATATCCTTCAAAAGCCTATCATAACCGAGAAAATGACCCGCTTGACTGAGAAGTCTGGCAGGTACGGTTTTATCGTAAATCCCAAGGCCAACAAGATTCAAATCAAAAAGGCTGTCGAGGAAATGTACGGTGTTGTCGTGGTAGATGTGAACACCATGAATCATAACGGAAAGTCCCGCACCCGTGGTACCAAAACCGGATTCACCAAAGGTCGCACCAAGAGCACCAAAAAGGCGATTGTTACCTTGAAAGCAGGTGACACCATTGACTTTTACAGCAATATTTAATCAGAGTAGAAACTGACCCGAAATGGCTATTAAGAAATTACGCCCCATAACACCCGGACAGCGTCACAAGCAGGTGATCGCAAATAGCGAAATCACTGCTAACCGTCCCGAAAAATCGCTGGTTGTTTCCATGCGTCGTACAGGAGGAAGAAATAACTCCGGTAAAATGACCATGCGTTACATAGGTGGTGGTCACAGAATGAAGATTCGTGTTATCGACTTCAAGCGTGACAAATTCGATGTTCCAGGAACCGTGGCTACGATTGAATACGATCCGAATCGTACTGCAAACATCGCCTTGATTCACTACGCTGATGGTGAGAAGCGCTATATCATCGCACCAGCCGGATTATCAGTTGGCATGAAAGTTATTTCGGGACCTACTGCTACTCCTGATGTAGGCAATGCTATGAAGTTGAAGGATGTTCCATTGGGTACAATCGTTCACAACATGGAGCTTCGTCCAGGTCAAGGTGGTAAGATGGCTCGCAGTGCTGGTTCTTACGCCCAGTTGGCCGCTCGCGATGGCAAGTATGCCACCATGAAGATGCCATCCGGTGAAACCAGAATGATCTTGGTTGAGTGCATGGCTACTGTTGGTTCTGTTTCCAATCCAGATCATAATAAGGAGACTCACGGAAAAGCGGGTCGTGTTCGTTGGATGGGTCGCCGTCCACGCGTTCGCGGAGTTGCTATGAACCCGGTTGATCACCCGATGGGTGGTGGTGAGGGTCGTGCATCTGGAGGTCACCCAAGGAGCCGCAAGGGTCTTTACACGAAAGGTCTCAAGACCCGTGTTAAGAACCATCCTACGGATCGTTATATCATCGAAAGAAGGAAGAAATAATTTTTAACAAGCTAGACATTACCAAACATAATGAGCCGCTCACTCAAAAAAGGTCCTTACATCGACTTCAAGCTCGAAAAAAAGGTGGACGCCATGAACCAGTCCAAGAAGAAGACCGCGATCAAAACCTGGTCAAGAAGGTCCATGATCGCTCCTGAATTCGTTGGTCACACTTTGGCCGTTCACAACGGAAACAAATTCATTCCGGTTTATGTGACTGAGAACATGGTTGGTCACAAACTCGGCGAATTCGCACCTACAAGAACTTTCCGTGGTCACGCGGGTAGCAAGGACAAAGCATCGAAATAAAAGTCATGGGAAAGAGAAAACGCATAGCAGCCGAAGCGCGCAAGGAGGTTTTGAAATCGACCGCCGTTTCGAAATTGAATAATTGTCCAACTTCTCCAAGGAAGATGCGCCTGATGGCGGATATGATTCGTGGTAAGAAAGTGGAGTTCGCATTGAATGCACTTAAGTTTAGCACCAAAGAGGCTGCAGGCCGCATGCGCAAGGTGCTTCTTTCGGCCTTGTCTAATTGGCAGGCTAAGAATGAGGGCATGCGTATGGAAGACGAGAGCCTTTATGTAAAAGAGGTTTTCGTTGACAGTGCGCGTCAATTGAAGCGACTCCGTACCGCACCTCAGGGCCGTGGACACAGGGTTCGTAAGCGCTCCAATCACATCACCCTTATCCTTGATACCAAGGCGGGAATGACCCAACCAGTTCAAACCGAAGAAACCAAATAATACCGAATAGCAAGCATGGGACAAAAGTTTAATCCGATAGGCAACCGACTGGGTATCATCCGTGGATGGGACTCCAACGGGTACGGTGGCAAAAACTACGCCGATAAACTAGCCGAAGACGAAAAAATCAGGAATTACCTGATGGCGCGTTTGGCTAAAGGTGGTGTATCCCGTATCATCATTGAGAGAACTCTGAAGCTTATCACTGTTACTATCAACACGGCTCGTCCTGGTACCGTAATCGGTAAGGCGGGTTCTGAAGTGGACAAGATCAAGGAGGAGTTGAAGAAGCTTACCAAGAAGGATGTACAGATAAACATTTTCGAGATCAAGCGTCCTGAGTTGGATGCGCAATTGGTAGGTGAGAGCATCGCCCGTCAGTTGGAGGCTCGTATTTCTTTCCGTCGTGCAGTTAAAACCGCTGTGGCTTCAACCATGCGCATGGGTGCCGATGGCATCAAGGTTATGGTTGCCGGTCGTTTGGGTGGTGCTGAAATTGCCCGTACCGAGCAATACAAAGAGGGTCGTATTCCATTGCACACATTCCGTGCGGATATCGATTTTGCCATTGCTGAAGCACAAACCACCTATGGTAAGATTGGTGTCAAGGTTTGGATTTGCAAGGGTGAGGTTTACGGAAAGCGCGACTTGTCGCCTAATGTGGGCATGACCAGCCAAACCAAGTCAAAAGCACCAATGGGTGGCGATCGTGACCGTGATCGTGACCGTGGTGGAGATCGTCGCTCCGACAGGAGGGATGGTGGTCGCAAGCCCCGTGGTGCAAAGTGATTTATTGAAAAAGAAAAGTATTATACCATAGCATAAACAGTCATGTTACAGCCGAAGAAGACGAAGTTCCGCAAGATGCACAAAATGAAATCCAAGGGTGTTGCCACCCGTGGGGCAGAGGTGTCTTTCGGTTCGTTCGCGTTGAAATCACTCGAGACCGCTTGGGTGACCGCCCGTCAGATTGAGGCGGCTCGTGTAGCGGTTACCCGTTATATGAAGCGTGAGGGACAAATTTGGATTCGCATATTCCCCGACAAGCCTATCACCAAGAAGCCTGCAGAGGTTCGTATGGGTAAGGGTAAGGGAGCTCCCGAGTATTGGGTTGCTGTTGTGAAGCCAGGTCGTATTTTGTTCGAAGCCGACGGTGTTCCGATGGCAACTGCCAAGGAAGCACTTCGTTTGGCCGCTCAGAAGCTTCCTGTAACCACCCGTTTCGTTGTACGCCGCGACTACGACGGACAATAATCTAATCAAGTCAAGAAATCAGTTCCATGAAACAGGATATAGTAAAAGACCTCACCATCGAGGAGATTCGCGAGAAAATCGCCCAGGAGAGGGCCATGTACACGAAGCTCAAGTTGAGCCATGCGGTTTCTCCCATCGAGAACCCGATGAAGATCCGTGCCTCACGCCGTGCCATAGCAAGGCTTGAGACCGAGTACAGGAAAAGGATTTCCTCACAACAACAAACCAAGTAATCCCAAAAAGGAATCATGTCATTAGAAAGAGCGCTCCGCAAGGAAAAGATCGGAATCGTATCGAGCAACAAGATGCAGCATTCGATCGTGGTAACCGTAGAACGGAAAGTTAAGCACCCGATTTATGGTAAGTTCATCAGCCAGACTGTAAAGTTCATGGCCCACGACGAGGGAAATACCTGCGGCATCGGAGACAAGGTACGCATCATGGAAACCCGTCCAATGAGCAAGAACAAGCGTTGGAGATTGGTTGAAATACTCGAGAAAGCGAAATAATCCATTTACCCAAGAAAACACCATAACAAATGATACAGCAGGAATCCAGACTCACGGTCGCTGACAACAGCGGTGCCAAGGAGGTACTCTGCATCCGTGTCCTAGGCGGAACGGGTAGGAGGTACGCATCTCTCGGCGACAAGATCGTGGTCACCGTGAAGCACGCGTTGCCATCAGGTAATGTCAAGAAGGGAACCGTATCCAAAGCGGTAGTTGTTCGCGTGAACAAGGAAGTGAGAAGGAACGACGGATCTTATATCCGTTTTGACGATAACGCCGTTGTGCTTCTAAATGCGAACGACGAACTGCGCGGTACCCGTATTTTCGGTCCGGTCGCCAGGGAGCTTCGCGAAAAGCAATACATGAAAATCGTTTCACTAGCACCGGAGGTACTATAATGGAAAGGAAAAGCAACAGCCAGCCCAAACTTAAAATCAAGAAGGGCGATACCGTGAAAGTGATTTCCGGTGAAAGCAAAGGCCAGCAAGGCAAGGTGCTCGAGGTAATGCTCGAATCCCGCAAGGTGATTGTAGAGCGTGTTAATCTCGTATCGAAGCACACTCGTCCGAATGCAAAAAACACTCAGGGAGGCATTGTAAAGCAGGAAGCCCCTATCCACATCTCCAATGTGATGTTGGTGGATCCTTCTTCTGGAAAGCCTACCCGTGTTGGCCGCAAGGAAGTAGATGGAAAATTAGTTCGTTATGCTAAAAAATCAGGGGAGGTAATCAAGTAATGACCTACACACCCAGACTCAAGGAAAAATACCGTAAGGAGATTGTAAGCAACCTCCAACAGCGGTTCTCTTACAAAAGCCCTATGCAGGTTCCAAGGCTGCTCAAGATCTGCCTTAACCAAGGGGTTGGCGATGCCGTATCCGACAAGAAGATGATCGAGTACGCTATCACTGAAATGTCTAACATCACCGGTCAGAAGGCCGTCCCAACGCGTTCGAAGAAGGATATCTCCAACTTCAAACTTCGTAAGGATGTTGCAATCGGCGTTAGGGTAACATTGCGTGACGATGTCATGTATGAGTTCCTTGACCGCTTGGTTTCTCTTGCACTTCCCCGAATCCGTGATTTCAAAGGAGTCAACAATAAAGGCTTTGATGGACGCGGCAACTATACACTAGGTGTTACCGAGCAGATCATATTCCCCGAAATCGACATCGACAAGGTGAATAAGATCACTGGTATGGATATCACCTTCGTGACATCAGCCGACTCAGATGACGAGGCTTTCCATTTACTAAAAGAATTCGGAATCCCATTCAAAACCAACTAAGCGAAAGAAATGGCCAAAGAATCAGTTAAAGCAAGGGAGCGCAAGCGCGCAAAAGCCGTTGCCAAGTTTGCCGAGAAGCGTGCTGCACTCAAAGCAGCGGGTGACTATGCAGCATTAAGTCGTTTGCCTCGCAACGCCTCCCCTGTGCGCATGCACAACCGTTGCAACCTTACCGGCAGACCCCGTGGCTACATGCGCCAGTTTGGTATTTCAAGGGTGTTGTTCCGCAAAATGGCACTCGAAGGAAAGATTGCAGGTGTAACCAAAGCCAGCTGGTGATTTACTCATCCTTAATCAAGAAAAAACACATCAACAATGACTGATCCGATAGCAGACTACCTCACTAGGCTCCGCAACGCCATCAAGGCGAACCATAGGATTGTAGAGGTTCCTGCCTCCAACATCAAGAAGGAGATCACCAAGATTCTCTTCGACAAGGGCTATATCCTCAATTACAAGTTCGAGGAGACTGCCAACCACCAAGGCAATATCAAAATCGCCCTTAAATATAATCCAGTTACCAAGCAATCTGCTATCAAGAAGCTTGAGCGTGTTAGCCGTCCAGGTTTGCGCAAATATTCCGGTGCTGACTCCATTCCTCGTGTTTTGAACGGATTGGGTATAGCCATCGTGTCTACTTCGCAAGGAATGATGACCGATAAGGAGGCTCGCCGTAACAACATCGGTGGCGAAGTTTTATGCAAGGTTTATTAATCGAAAAGCAACAGTAAAATGTCCCGTATAGGAAAGAAACCCATACCGATGCCCAAAGGCGTGTCCATTGACATCAAGCCTGCGTCGGTAGTTGTGAAAGGTCCAAAAGGATCCCTCACCCAAAGCATTGAGGACGGTATCAGTGTTCGATTGGATGGCGAAACCATCCATGTTGAAAGGGCTACCGAGCAAAAGCGTCATCGTGCGCTCCATGGCTTGAGCCGCTCTCTCATCGCAGGAATGGTGAAAGGGGTTTCTGAAGGATACAAGATTGAACAGGAACTCGTCGGTGTAGGTTACAGGGCCACCACTCAAGGCCAGACATTGGATTTGGTATTGGGTTACTCACACCATGTGGTGTTTGAGTTGCCAACCGAGATCAAAGTTTCTGCACGCCAGGATCGTGGTTCCAATCCGATTATCACCTTGGAAAGCTTTGACAAGCAATTGTTGGGTCAGGTTGCGGCGAAGATTCGTTCGTTGCGCCCACCAGAGCCTTACAAGGGTAAGGGTATCAAGTTTGTAAATGAAGTATTGAGAAGAAAAGCCGGTAAGTCGGCATCCAAAAAATAATTGAACTGATGGAGTCGAGAAAATCAGCTCGCAGAGCGAGCATACGCAAGCGCGTCAGGCGCATCGTGAAAGGTACTGCGGAATGTCCGCGCCTCTCCGTGTTCCGCAGCAATAAGCAGATATACGCACAGCTCATTGATGATGTAGCAGGAAAGACATTGGTTGCGGCCTCTTCCCGTGACGAAGGCATGGAGACACCTGGACTTAATAAGGTTCAGCAGGCTGAGGCGGTAGGTAAGAAAATCGGTGAGCGTGCAATTGCTGCCGGATTGACCCGTGTGGTCTTCGATCGTGGTGGTTACCTGTACCATGGCCGTGTTAAGTCACTTGCTGACGGAGCAAGAAACGCAGGATTAAATTTCTAAGAACAAGAAGATGCTGGCATCCAACCTGAAGAAAGTAAAGACAAGCGATATCGAGCTTAAGGATAGGCTCGTTGCAATCAACCGTGTAACCAAGGTGACCAAGGGTGGTCGCGCATTCCGTTTCGCAGCCATCGTGGTTGTTGGTGATGAGAAGGGCGTAGTAGGATATGGTCTTGGTAAAGCCAAGGAAGTAACCGATGCCGTTACCAAAGGTGTTGACGACGCCAAGAAGAACCTGGTGAAGGTTTCGGTTTCCAAAGGAACCGTTCCGCACGAGCAAATCGGAAAGTTCGGCGGTGCATTGGTTCTGCTGAAGCCCGCTGCTCCTGGAACCGGTGTGATAGCCGGTGGTGCGATGCGTGCGGTTTTGGAGAGCGTTGGTATCACCGATGTACTTGCCAAATCCAAGGGTTCGTCCAATCCTCACAATGTTGTTAAAGCCACCATCAACGCACTTGCAGAAATGCGCGATGCGGTGGGTGTTTCGCAACAAAGGGGTGTTGCCATGGATCGTATATTCCAAGGT
>JBKCHO010000088.1:0-23527 GCA_046302815.1 Bacteroidota bacterium
GAAATAGCATTTGACCTTTTGGGAGATATTTATGTTATGCCCGTTTCCGGAGGGCAGGCGAAAGTGATTCGTCAAGGTCATGCTTACGAGGTACAACCAAGATATAGCCCTGATGGGAAATGGATTTCATTTACCTCGGATGCTGGAGGAGGAGATAACATCTGGGTCATGAAGAGGGATGGATCTGACTCTAGACAGGTTACCAAGGAGGATTTTCGACTACTAAACAATGCGGTTTGGTCGCCGGATGGCAATTACCTCGTGGCAAGAAAACACTTCACCTCTACCCGGTCCCTTGGAGCTGGTGAGTTATGGATGTATCATTTGAATGGTGGCGATGGAATTCAACTGAACAAACGAAAAAACGATCAACAAGATTTGGGTGAACCTAGCTGGTCTCCAGATGGCCGTTACATTTATTTCAGCGAGGATATGTATCCAGGCGGCTATTTTCAATATAACAAAGATCCAAACTCTCAGATTTATGTTATTAAGCGATACGACACGCACAAAGGTGAAATCGATTATGTGACTGGAGGCTCTGGTGGAGCCGTGCGTCCACAAGTATCTAGAGATGGTACCAAACTGGCTTTTGTTCGACGAGTACGAGAAAAAACGGCACTATTTATCAGGGATCTAAAATCGGGCGAGGAGTGGCCGGTTTATGCCGAACTTAGTAAAGACCAACAAGAGGCTTGGGCTATTTTCGGTGTTTACACAAATTACAACTGGATGCCTGGTGACAAAGAGATTATTATTTGGGCCGGAGGAAAAATCAAGAGATTGAATATTGAGACGCTTTCGGTTGCTGAAATCCCATTTAAAGCCGAAAGCAAACACCGCATACTTGATGCATTGCGCTTTAATCAGGTGGCCGCTCCCGATTCGTTTGCCGTAAAAGCCATTCGTCATGCTACCACAAGCCCAGATGAAAAAATCCTAATATTCAATGCTGCAGGATTCCTTTGGAAAAAGAACTTGCCAAATGGAAAACCATCTAGATTAACAAATGGTAAAGAATTCGAATATGAACCATCCTTTTCAAATGATGGTAAGTCGGTCTTATATGTTTCTTGGAGCGATGAAAACTATGGAGCCATCCATACAATTTCATCAGGTGGCGGAACCCCCAAGAAAATTTCATCTGACAAAGCAATATACCGTACTCCTAAATTCTCTCCTGACGGCAATTGGGTCGTTTATGAAAAAGAGGGAGGAAATGATCATCAAGGGTTCGCAAATTGTGTTGAACCTGGTATATATATGATTCCATCAACCGGCGGAACGGCTAAACTGTTAGTTAAAAACGGATCGAATCCAATGTTTTCAAAAGATGGCAAAAGAGTTTTTTATACAGCGTACGAAAATGGATCAAGGGCATTAAAAAGCATTGGAACCAACGGTCTGGAGGAACTTACCCATTTCACAGGTAAATATGTAACATCCATGGTTCCGAGTCCAGACAACAATTGGGTTGCATTCATAGAATATCACAAGGTGTACATAGCCGCCTTTGCCCCCTCCGGTAAACCGGTTGAAGTATCATCCGTCATGAAAGCCGTACCTGTAGCGCAAACTGCGAGAGACAATGGAATGAATTTACAATGGTCTGTTGGTTCGGATAAGTTGTTTTGGACTAGTGGTGATGAATATTTTGTCAACAAACTCAATCAAAGGTTTAAGTTTTTGGAGGGCGCTCCCGATTCACTTCCTCCACCCGATTCAGCCGGAACCAAAATCGGCCTGATTTTAGCACACGACAAACCTCAAGGACGAATAGCTATAACAGGTGCAAAAATTATTACGATGGATAACAAAAGATCCATCATTGAAAATGGCACTGTCATTGTGAATGGAAACCGAATAGAAAGCATTGGTGGACCTTCAACACCTATACCCTCTGATGCTTTCATATTCAAGGCAGACGGCAAAACCATTGTTCCAGGGTTCATAGATGTCCATGCGCACCTCGGCACTTTCCGACAAGGTCTTAGTCCGCAAAAGCAGTGGAGCTATTACGCCAACCTTGCCTACGGAATTACCACAACCCACGATCCATCATCCAACTCAGAGATGGTATTCTCTCAATCGGAAATGGTCAAAACTGGACATATGGTTGGACCTCGCGTTTTCTCAACAGGTTGGATTTTATATGGAGCAGAAGGTGACTACAGGGCGATAATCAACAAGCCGAATGATGCCTTGTCGGCAATCAATAGAACACTTTCGTTCGGTGCCTTTTCAGTGAAAAGCTATAATCAACCGCGAAGAGAGCAACGACAAATGGTTATTGACGCCGCTAGAAAAACAAAGACCCATGTTTATCCTGAAGGCGGCTCTTTTTTCTTTCACAATTTGAGTATGATTTTGGATGGACACACCGGAATTGAACACAATCTTCCGATAGCGCCTCTTCATGACGATGTTATCAGTCTTTTCAAATCAAGTAAGACAGCCATTACCCCTACCCTCATAGTTAGTTATGGAAGTGTTTCTGGAGAATATTATTTCTACCAAAATGACAATGTTTGGGAAAATAAAAAGCTGTTAACCTATACCCCAAGATTCATCATCGACTCCCGTTCAAGGCATCGAACCATGATACCCAAAGAGGAATATGATAACGGACACATTCTAATATCCCAATCTTTGAAAAAACTTGCTGATGCCGGAGTCAAAGTCAATATGGGATCTCACGGACAAATTCAAGGAATCGGTGCACATTGGGAAATGTGGATGTTGGCTCAAGGCGGCATGACCAATATGCAGGTACTGGAATGCGCTACTGTAAACGGAGCACATTATTTAGGAATGGAAAATGATTTAGGATCTTTGGAAAAAGGCAAACTGGCTGATTTAGTGATATTGGACAAAAACCCTTTGGAAAACATCAGAAATACGGAGTCTGTATCGCATACTATGGCGAATGGCCGTTTGTATGATGCCTCCAATATGGATGAAATTGGAAACCGCAATGTAAAACGAGGTAAGTTCTATTGGGAAATGTCCAAAACCGGTTCATCATTTCCATGGCACATGAACGCTCATGGTCAAGAGTATCAGACTGAGACCTCAGGATGCTGCTCCAAACACTAAGACCAGCTTATAGCCCAGTAAAAAGAGCCTTTAATTCAGTGGCCTCTGAAGGCTTCATTTTTCCGGCCAAAATTAAACTCAGCTGTCTACGCCTAAGGGCACCGTCGAATCGCATTCTTTCCTCTTCCGATTCGGGTTCAAGTCCTGGAACCTGAATCGGATTTCCAAGTTGATCCACAGCTACAAAAGTATAAATGGCTTCATTGCATTTTCTCTTACTTCCGGTAGCTACATCTTCTACCCATACATCTATGAACACTTCCATTGATGATGAAAACGCCCTAGAAACTTTTGCTTGAAGCGTTACGACTTCTGCCAGTTTTATGGCTTGATTAAAGGCCACATTGTTTACGGAAGCTGTAACAACCACCCTACCACAGTGCCGTTGGGCTGAAACCGCAGCACAAATATCCATCCAATGCAATAGTCTTCCACCCATCAAATTACCCAAAGTATTGGTATCGTTAGGCAACACAATTTCCGTATTGATGCAAATGGAGTCTGAGGGCTTTTTGATTTTCATACGGCTAATTTAGTTAAATAATTGATTTTCAAAAGAAGATAATCAAACTATCAAATTAGTGCTTGGGAATATGGTAGGTATGGGGTAAATTCACGAGATATAAATCAATCATATGAAATCAAACCGTGCCTATTCCTTTTTGGTAATTATTCTTAGCCTCATTTCCGTCCAAGCATACTCTGGACCCGGTGATACTACCACCGTTAGAGCCCATGATAATGTTCACATGCCTTGGTGGGGGTCCTATGACGCTTGGGGTGTTTTTCCTTCAGCGGGTACTAATTACAGAAGGGTAAATTTGGACTTCACATTTGGTTGCCCAACAAATGGTTGTTCCGATTGGGATTATACGGTACAGGTTGAAGCACTTCGGCCAACCGGAACCTATGATTCCACTTTGGTGCAAGCTCCTTTCTATACTGTTGGAAACTCCTCTCCAGATACCATCCGTGGAAATACGAATCCAGTCTATGTAACATTTTTTAATTCCATCACTGGAGTCACTGATTCATCTCTTGCAGGCACCTTTCAAGTAATGATTCACAACGATTCAGGCAACCCATTTGCGGTTACAGATAGTGCCACCTATTACAACTGCAACTTTTTTAATTACTACCATGATGCAAATGGAACCGTAATTGATTCCATTTATATTGGATTCGACACACAATTGATCAACTCATACACTCCAACATACAATGTATTTGAAATCATTGAGCGAATAGAATTAGCGCGCGTGATAACTCCTTACGGAGGATACTACCCAAATACCTGGAGAAACACCGTACAGTTCGACATTACTGACCTAGCATCCATCCTTCAAGACAGCGTTAAAATTAGGGCATTCTATGGAGGTTGGTCGGATGGATTCACAATCACATTGGATTTTCATTTCATTGAAGGAATACCACCAAGAACCGTACAACAAGTTAGGAATGTTTATGTAAGTGGACCAGGAGGATTTCCATATGGAAATCCGAATAATCCTATAGAAAACTACCTAACTCCAAAAACATTTAGCCTAAACAGTAATGAAACCAATGCTATGCTTCGAGTAATTCCAACTGGGCATGGAGCGGGGACTCAAAACTGTGCTGAATTTTGTATAAAGAACTACCAGGTTCTTTTAAACGGGACACAGTATTTTCAACAACAAATTTGGAGGAATGACTGTGGGAAAAACCATTTGATTCGACAAGCAGGCACATGGATTTATGATCGAGCTAACTGGTGTCCAGGTGATAAAGGAATTGTTAGAGAACATGAATTGACTCCGCTTATTACCCCGGGTTCGAACCTTACCATCGATATGAATATGGATCCATATACCAACACTGTTGGTGGACAAAATCCGAATTACATCTTGGCCACTCAACTGATTACATACGGATCTCCTAATTTCAGCTTGGACGCATCGATGGAGGATATCATAGCTCCATCCAATAATTTTTATCACAATAGGTCTAACCCTATTTGCCAAAACCCCAAAGTAGTTATCAAAAACACTGGCTCCACTACCCTAACAAGTGCAACCATTACCTACGGAATTTCAGGAGCAAATCCATCTACTTTCAATTGGACAGGTAGTTTAGCGTTCAACCAAACGGCAGTGGTTCAGTTGGGAACAATAGATTGGAACTCCTCAACTAACGAACCTGATCGGTTTTATGCCTATGTTTCCAATCCTAACGGTGGATCAGACCAATATGCGATGAACGATACTATGAAGAGTACAGTTATTTTCCCAACACAACATCCCAATTCTTTTGTTCTACTTTTCAAAACAAATGCCGCACCTAACGAAAACACATATAATATCAAAGATGCACAGGGGAATACAGTCTTTTCCAACGGAATCCTAGCTGCAAACACTATTTATAGAGATACTGTAGTTCTTGCTCCTGGATGCTACACATTCAACTTGAACGATTCGGGTCGTGATGGTTTATACTTTTTCGCAAACAATGATGGAACGGGATATGTACGATTTGTAAATGCATTCGGACCCGGTGTTCTAAAGTATTTCGAATCCGACTTTGGCACTAGTATTTCATATCAGTTTACCGTTGGATATTTACTCGAAAATCCAGAAATTGAGAAAGAATCCAGGCTACTCATTTACCCAAATCCATCGTCAAGTAAATTCAATATTGATTTAAGTTTGTCTAAAACGGAGTCTGGAATATTAGAAGTATTTAATCTTGAAGGCAAATGCGTATTGAAGAAGTCATTTGATGCTGATGACGAACATCAATTGGAATTAGATCTTGAAACGGAGCCTGCTGGAATTTACCAATTCCGTGTTACCACACCAAGCCAAGTTATTGTTAAGAAGGCCGTCAAGAATTAAAGCTTCATGCTTCGCATATTGATATTGGACAATTATGATTCGTTCACATACAACCTATATCATTATGTGGATGGAATTTGCGGCCAAGTCATTCAGCTTGATGTTTACAGAAATGATCAAATCAGCTTAGCGGATTGTCTCTCCTACAATGGAATCATACTCTCTCCAGGACCAGGACTGCCTTCAGAGGCTGGTATAATGAAGGACTTGGTTGCTCAAGCTGATTTTAAACTTCCCATTTTGGGAATTTGTCTGGGGCATCAGGCTATCGGTGAATGCCATGGAGCTACCTTGGAGCAGCTATCAAAACCATTGCACGGAACCCAAAGGATCACTCAAATCAACAATCAGGAGTGCCCACTTTTCAATGATATTCCATCAAAAATAAAAACAGGGCACTACCATAGTTGGACTGTTTCTAAAAACCAACTCCCCGATTCTCTAAATTGTACCGCCATTGATTCCGATGGTCACATCATGGCCATATCGCACAAAAGATTGCCACAATATGGTATTCAGTTTCATCCAGAATCTATAATGTCGGATTTCGGTCGACCAATCTTGTCGAATTGGCTTGAAATTTGCAAACGAAAACTGTTAACCGACTAGTGATACATGATTAAGATTGCCACTCTTTTGTTGATTTTGGGGCTATTTATACCTTTCATGGCTTTTACCCAAAATGTCAAGGTGATTAAATTTGATGAATTTGAAAATGAATTGGCAAAGTCTAAGGACACTACACTGATCATAAATTTCTGGGCTACATGGTGCAAACCGTGCGTAAATGAATTACCCTGCTTTTATGATTTGAACAACCAAAGGACATACCCAAACGCTAAAATCATATTAGTGAGTCTGGATTTTAAAAGGAATTTGGAAAAGGCATTGCTTCCTTTCCTTAAAAAGCGAGGTGATGGCCCAGAGGTATGGCTTTTGGATGAACCAGACTATGATGCATGGATCAACAAAATAGACACCAATTGGTCAGGGGCCATTCCCGCAACTCTAATGATTAATAATCAAACGGGAAAAAAACATTTTTTCGAGGGCGAATATGATTGTAATTTGCTAAGATCCGACATCGATAAATTCATCAAAAAATAAGCGCTATGAAATCAAAACTATTGCTGGTCAGTTTTATTCTTTCGGTACAATTATCATATGCCCAAGGCTACAAAATCGGAGATGTAGTTGGCAACTTCAATTTGAAAGGCACTGATGGCAAAATGCATTCTTTACCTACAGGTAATGAAATCAAAGGAGCAATTGTAGTTTTCACTAGCAATCATTGTCCTTTCAGCATTGCTTATGAGGACCGAATTATTGCCTTACACAAGAAATACGCTTCGATGGGTTATCCTGTTATCGCTATTAATCCAAATGATGAAGTAAAACAGCCTGAGGATTCATACAGATTTATGAAAAAAAAATCCAAAAAAAAGAATTTTCCCTTCCACTACTTACATGATGAAAATCAAGAGACTGCAAAACTGTTTGGTGCGACCAGAACACCTCATGTATTCATAACTTCTAAAAACATTAATGGTGAGCATGTATTAATGTATATTGGTGCCATTGATAACAACACCGACAACCCTGAGGTTGCCGACAAGAAGTATGTTGAAATGGCAGTTGAAGAATTGCGTATCGGGAAAGATGTATCTGTGCCAAATACCAAGGCAATTGGTTGCTCTATAAAATGGAAAGCGAAATAATGATCAGTGGTCAACTTTGATGGTGTGACCCATTTTATCTCGTTTGGTCTCTAAATACAAACGATTGTGGGAATTGGAGACAATTTCTATAGGAACATTTTCAATGATCTCAAGACCATAACCCACTAATCCCGCCCTTTTCGTGGGATTATTCGTCATTAATCGCATCTTGCGAACGCCCAGATCTCTTAGAATCTGTGCACCTACTCCATAATCTCTCTCATCCATACCGAAACCAAGTTCCAAATTGGCTTCAACCGTATCGCGACCCATCTCCTGTAGCTTGTATGCTTTCAATTTGTTTATCAAGCCGATTCCTCTACCTTCTTGGTTCATGTAAACAATGACACCACTTCCCTCCTGCTCAATCATCTGCATTGCTTTATGAAGTTGTGGCCCGCAATCGCATCTGCATGAACCAAAAATATCGCCAGTAACACATGAAGAGTGAACCCTAACTAAAACGGGCTTATCTCCATTGACATCACCTTTAATTAAAGCTACATGTGGTTGTTCATTGGTCAATTGCTTGTACGCAACTAAGTCGAAATCGCCATATTCGGTTGGTAATTTAACATGGACTTCTTTTTCGATGAGGCTCTCCGTTTTTAATCGGTAGGATATCAAATCCTCAATGGAAATTATTTTCAAACCAAATCTATCGGCAATATGGAAGAGATCGGGCAACCTAGCCATAGATCCATCCTCATTCATGATTTCAACCAATACTCCACTTGGCTCAAAGCCAGCGAGACGGGCAAGATCGGCAGAGGCTTCAGTGTGTCCTGCTCTGCGCAAAACACCACCATTGACCGATTTTAGGGGAAAAATATGACCTGGTCGACCCAAATCCTCGGGCTTTGTATTTGAATTAATAAGGGCTTGAATAGTTTTTGACCGATCAGACGCGGAAATTCCAGTTGTACAGCCGTATCCTAACAAGTCAACAGAAATAGTGAATTGAGTTTCGTTACTGGAAGTATTACGACTTACCATCATATCTAAACGAAGCTCTTCACATCGTTCTGGAGTCAGGCTAACACAAATCAAACCACGACCATGGGTAGCCATGAAATTGATCATTTCTGGTGTTGCACAATTGGATGCCGCAATGAAGTCACCTTCGTTCTCCCGATCTTCATCATCAACAACAATTACGATTTTGCCTGCACGGATATCATTCAAGGCGGATTCTATGGAATCTAATTTTCTTTCGATGTTCATGGTTCAGTTGCCGAAGTTTTACAAAGTTAAGCATTGACCAAGTGCTTGTTCTATTATTAAATCAAGGTAAAAACAACACAAAGAGCAAAAAAGATAACCCTTTAATGCAATGATTACATAATTAAATAGGAAGAATCATGAAAATAGTATATCTATATATCTGTAATACAATTAAATAAGATCTATAAATAAAACTAATTCTCCATAAATCTTGCAATTGAGATTGCAACTATTGATACTTATCAACAACAAGCCAGTATAATATAAATTGCACCATGAATGCGATATATATGCATTTAGCTTATTCACAGAAGATTAAAAATGGTTGTTATGGTTTGACAAGGTTCATTTCAAGCGTTGGAGTCGTTCAAAAGTTAACACTCCTTCGCTTGAAACCTTGATCATTAAAAGCCGTTCAAGTTAACAGATTTGGTTTATTGGTTAGTTCAGATGATCACCATACCACGCTGACCCCGTAAGGTCTCCGGCTCGGCTGGTGGATCAAAAAAAAGGAACCGTGACCCCGTAAGGTCACGGTTTTCTTATTTTTTGTTGGTCGCATTAAAAGAAGTAATTGCATTCAAAAGTGATGCTTCAAGATTCAATCCAACCGCATCCAAATCGTAATGCGTGCTCACATATTCGCGCCCAAGACGACCTAGGTTCTCAAATCGATTGGGATTCTCCATAAATAGTGAAACCAATTGGGCTAGTTCATCTGAATTTGAACCAACCAAAAGTGCATTTTCAAAACCTGGTTTCAGTGCATTGGCACAGATAGGTGTTGTAATACAAGGGAGCTCCATAGACATGGCCTCAAGCAATTTATTTTGTAATCCAGTACCTGATATCATTGGCGCGATAAACAATTTGGATTTCCCATAGCATGTTCTGATATCATCTACCCAACCGGTAATTTCAACATTCGGTCCTTCCAATGCCAAAACCGACTTGGATGGGTTTGCCCCAGCAATCATAAGTTTAGTATTGGGAAATCGTTTCCAAACCTGCGGCATCACTTTCTTCACCAAATATTCAACAGCTTGAATATTGGGATCGTATCCCATATTTCCGACAAAAACCAAGTCAACCGATTTTTCTAATGTTACAGGTTTGAAAAATTGACAATCCACACCATTAGGAACAATGTCAACAACCGGATCACTAGGTCTAGTTACAATTTTGCTGTCTTCAGGACTAATCATTGAAAATCCATGGAATGAACGAAAACAATCCCTTTCAAAATCAAGAAGTCTTTTAGCTTCATATGAAAAAACAAGAGATTTAGGGAAATACGACTTTAGTCTTCTCTGCTCCATACCTCTGGAAAACGCATCCTGAAAATCTATGTAACAAGGAAACATCTCCAAACCCTTAACATATCGTGCAGTTCGGGCTAATTGAAAAAAGATAAGATCCGGTTTGATTTGTTTTACTTGCTCAATAATTACTTCATGAAAATGATGACTAAAAAAATATCTAGACTGGAAAGAGCTATTAGTCAAAAAAGAAAAAAACATATTATACAATATGTCAAATTTTCCGATTCGATGGACATTTATGCTTTTGCAGTAAGGAGACAGCGCCTCCATTTGTTTACTCGATATATTATGATCTGTTATGGAAAAAAGATACAATTCATGCCCAAGTTTCCTCAGTTGCCTTATTTGTTGATTCGCACGCAACTTATCACCCTTTTCCAGTGGAAATGGGAATCGTGAGGTTATGTACACAATCTTCATCTGTCTACACAATAACGGATTTTAGGAAATGATCTATTTCAACTCCTACTACATCCAATCCATAGCTTTCCTTTGCTCTCATACGGGAATTGATTCCAATTTGCTTGCAAAAACGAATGTCATTGTAACATTTCGTAATAACTTCTACAAAAGCCTTGGCATTATCGGCAATCAATATTTCGCTACCATCAACTGCCTTAACACCCTCTGCACCAATGCTAGTCGATACGATTGTTCTTCCGGCTGCCATCCCCTCTATTATCTTTATTCGCATACCACTTCCAGACAATAATGGAACAATCATTATTTGTTTCGATGTCATAAAATCGACAGAATCATCGACGAATCCAGTAACATGAACTCTTTTACTGGCATATCGATAAAAATGATTGGGCATCCCCTTTCCAGCCAAATACAATTCCAAGTCTGGACAAGAGGATTCTAAACTTGGCCATACTTCATCCATGAACCATTGGACCCCCTCTGCATTGGGCATCCAATCCATAGAACCTAAATGAAATAGACAATTCTTTGCAATACCAGATTCTGTTGATTCATATTTAGCAACATCTATACCTACTGGAATAGATATAAGACTGCCATTGTATCCGGACTTCTTAAACCAAGCCTTATCCTGCTCTGTAATTGCCATAATACCGTCCAATTGACCAAGAACAAATTGCTCGAATGTCTTCAACCTTGTTGCCAAAAAAGAAAGATACCATGCTTTCAAGGGGTTTTTGCATTCAGCTGCAAGTCGTTCCCAAATCACATGCTCAATATTGTGTGCACGATAAATAATTCTTGCTTTCGAATTTTTACGAATCGTGCTGATGTAAGGAAGCATAAAAAGGCTTTCCAACACAACCACATCTATTGATGAATCCTTAAGTGTTCTGGAAACTTCAACATGCATTTCTTGAGCATCGAAACGTTTTATATTGTAAGAACCCTTTCCAAAAAGATTTAATAGAGCTTGCCATGGTTTAATGGATGCATCTAATTCAACAAATTTTGGATTGAAATCCAATCGAATCTCTTCAGCAATTGAGGAAGGATTTATATAGTGCTTGACCGTATTAAAAGCCAGAATTTGAACCTTGTGTCCTAAAATATGCAAAGATCTGGCCATGCTATCCATTGCAATGGCACCACCATCCCTAGCTGGAAATGGTGATCTCAGACAAAGTTGTAAAACATTCATCTGATCTTTCTTTTATTGAACCATCTATATGGTTTCAAATAAAAATCTAAATCAAAAATTACACTTTCATGTGTGGCTTTGTAAAGCAAAATTGAGCCAATTGGCAACAATACGGCAGAGGCAATCCACATCCCGATGTATGGTTCAAGCACACCTTCACGAACAAATTTTTCCCCAGTAATGGAAATGATATGAAAAAAAAGAAAAAAACCAACAGAAATTACTACTGGCAAACCTATTCCGCCCTTTCGTATGATGGCTCCCAGCGGTGCACCAATTAAAAAAAGTATGAAACACGCTATCGACAATGTGAATTTTCTGTGCCATTCGACAGCGAATCTAGCCCTTAACTCAGTCCTTGAATCCAATTCCTCGGAAATACTGGAATAATAAGATTTCATGTTATTTGCTTGACCCAAGGCGTTATTATAAACGACATCACCATGGTTGCCCTGTAATGCTTTTGTTATTGAAGAATCAGCCGTTGCGTTGTAGCTTATTAAATTTTCCCTGAACAACATTAAATAAGATTTACCTGATTGGGCACTTTCAGATATTCGTTTTTTTATTTCCAAATCAAAACTATCAATAGATGCAGACAATTGCCCAAGATTCAACATTTGAAAATTATCCTTAAATAGATCTTCGTTTGTTCTTGCTAATTTAAATGATGACAGGTCAAACTTAAAGTCATAGGTTTTGAATTCCGAACGCAACAATCGCTCACCACCAGGTCTTCCAAATTGATTGGAATTGCTTTGTTCGTCATAGGAATAGCCCTCGGTCAAAGTTATCAATAGATACTTTTCATCTGTAGACATCTTCATAACACCTTTTTTGGCAATCACAACTTTACGATTGCCATTTTGTGCAGTATGATCGTATATCATGATATTCCTTAGGGTTGAGTTGTCTGATTCCTTTCTTCCAACCTTTATGGAATATCCATCAATACCGTTGTAAAATACTCCCTCACGAATATAAAAAGCAGGTTTTTGTTGGCGAACATCGTACAACAAAGAACCCATTTTAAGATTAGTATAAGGTAGCATATAATTGGAAAAAAAGAAGGCAATAACACTAGTTGCGAAGGCCAACAAAAACATGGGTTTTAATATCCGCTGCAATGATATACCAGCTGATTTAGCTGCAACGATCTCATAATTTTCAGCCAAACTACCCAGTGTCATTATCGAGGATACTAGAATAGCTAGTGGCAGTGCCAAAGGAACCAAAGTCGCTGTTGCATAAAAAAGAAGTTCAGTTATGACATACCATTCCAAGCCCTTACCTACCAAGTCATCGATGTATTTCCAAAGAAATTGCATCAAAAGCATAAACAAAACCACAAAGAAGGTTGCGGTGAATGGTCCTAGAAAAGACTTGACTATAAGTTTTGATAACTTTTTCAATTCGTTTGCCCTTGTGAATTGATATTAACCATCCGAATGGTCTAATTTGGCTCTTGCAGAGACCATTCTCAATGGACCATAAAGATAATAATTACCACTTTACAATCAGCGAAATCCAGATTCTCAGGGATTTGGATTTTTTCATTCAGAAAAAAAGGCTCTTGAAGCTTATTTGCGAGCAAATGGACCGTTACGGACATGATATTTCTGATGCCTTCAGCCAAATTGAAGATGCTTTCCCCTACGAACTAAGAAAACCAACTAGTAAAATATCCAAAGGAGAGTATTATATGGATGCTCCATGGGTGGTACTCGACAAACCCTCCGTGTTCTCCAAGGATGGCATATTTGCATTTAGGCACATTTTCCTTTGGGGCAGAGGTTTCTCTTCCACCCTTCATATTTCGGGAAAATACCTTGGCATGATTGATTTAGAAGCATTACTAAAAATGAATGACCAATCAATTCTAATACTGAAAGGAGATAACCCATTCATTCATCACTATGATGAAAAACTGTATGTGAAGCTGACAGAAATCAACACCGAAAAAATAATGAATCAAGGATATATCAGAGTTTCCATCTTTTCGGATCTGGATATGATCGACAAAATCCCAGAAAATGGATTAAAACTAATGCAATTAGCAAAAAGTTTTATCAGACTCAGGAGCCAATGATTTGCTTCAAATTATGCAACTGGGTATCCCAGAGTAGTCTTGCCTCCTGTATATCATCTGGCGCGCAATGGTCTGTAACCATAAGAGCCACATCAGAAGTCAATTCATCCGTACGAATTTCAAATTGAAAAAAAGTATTCTCAGGATCATCAACCCATTTAAATCTTACAATTTGGTTGTCTTTTTTATGGTCAATGACAGCCTTTGACTCTACCCCATCCCACTCAAAAGTGAAAACCCCATCTTTGAAGTTTACATTGTCAGCAAACCATTCAGAGAGCCCGGATGGTGTTGAAAGAAACCCAAAAAGGATTCTGGGTGAACAATGCATTTCAAACTCAAGTTCATATTTGACTTTTTTTGCCATTTCAATCATAATCAACTAGATTTACTAAAATATGTTATATATGCATGCAAGATATAAAAAATAGGTTCTGCTGAAAACATCAGACCCATTAATTTTGTATTTTTAATACAACTTTCTGTGTTCTAAATTCTTCCTTTATTTTCACTATAGCTGAACATAAGCCATGAATCAAAGTGCATGTTACTTCCGGATTTTGGGATTGGTTTTTTGCTTATCCTTTTTGATTCATTTCCACTCAAGAAGTCAAAGCTTCTACAAACACTGGGACAATAGATTCGGTGGCAACAAGGATGACTCACCTAACTGGTTTGCTAAAACAAGCGACGGCGGCTTTATACTAGCTGGAACCTCTATTTCAGGTATCTCAGGTGATAAAACTCAGCCAAATTGGGATCCCGGACTTGTTGGATCGGACTATTGGATTATTAGAACCGATAGTATGGGAGTCAAGTTGTGGGATAAGCGATTTGGAGGTATCAACTCAGAAGTTCTCTCAAGAGTTATTCAAACTAAAGACGGGGGATTTCTTTTAATAGGAAACTCTTTCTCAGGAGCAAGCGGAGACAAAAGCCAACCCAATTGGGATCCTAACCAACAAACCTATGATTTTTGGATAGTGAAATTAAACTCTAACGGGATAAAGCAATGGGACAAAAGATTCGGGGGCAACTCGTTGGAATTAATTGGAGGGGTAGCCCAATTGAATGATTCAGGATATATTATATCAGGCTCCTCTTTTTCCGGCGTTAGCGGAGATAAGACACAGCCAACTCAGGGATCATGGGACTATTGGGTATTACGATTAGATTCTCTCGGAACAAAAATATGGGATAAGAGATTTGGAGGTACCGACGACGATTTTTCAACTGCTGTAGATACCTGCTTTGGTGGTGGATATCTTGTTGGTGGATACTCCCAATCACTCGCGGGCGGTGATAAATCTCAATTTTGTCAAGGTCAATGGGATTATTGGGTTCTGAAAATAGACAATAGTGGTAACAAGGTGTGGGATAAGACCTATGGCGGGAACAATACGGACTGGCTTTTTGACTTAAAAAGCACCACAGATGGTGGGTTTATCTTGGGAGGACAATCCTTTTCAGAGGCCTCTGGCGATAAGTCCGAAAACAATAATGACCCAACCACATCTAGCAGTGACCGCTGGATTGTAAAACTTGATGCATTCGGAAATAAATCCTGGGATAGAACGATTGGTGGAATAGAGACTGAAGATCTAACCCGGGTTGACCAAACTCCTGATGGAGGCTATTTCATTAGCGGTGAATCATACTCTCCCATCAGTGGTGACAAAACAGAGAACAACCTTGGAATAGAGCAAACATGGGTGGTCAAAACCGATTCGCTAGGATCAGTAATTTGGGACAAAACGGTATTTTCCAATGGACACGACGAGGAAGGCTCTGCTATATTATTGGACTCGAATTGTTTTGTGAGTTTGAATTACACTCTTGCCGACACAGGTGGATACAAAAGCCAAATATCTCGGGGAGATGGCGATTATTGGATCGTTAAATTATGTGACTACCCAATCAGTACATCTATAGAACAAGTGGTTTCTACATCCTTACGGATAGGAACTTTCCCAAACCCAACAACCGGAACCATATCAATACATCTAGTACAAATAGATGATTTGGAAATGGCTTACTACAGAGTCTTTGATTTACTGGGTACCGAAAAAATGAATGGAAATCTAAGAATCAACAAAGGCTCTTCAGAAAAATTGAATCTGGAAAATTTGAGTGCCGGCCATTATGTTTTGGAAATATCTACCGTTTCATCAGTAGGATACACCAAAATTAACTTGATTCGTTAAAAAAGCCCGTTCAGTTCAGCGTTAACACGGTTTACAATCATGCCTAGGTGCTCTGCATTATCGGCGAAATTAATTTCATCGATGTCGACCACTAGCATCTTACCGTGTTCATATCCTGAGATCCAAGCCTCATACCGCTCATTCAATCGCTTGAGATAATCAATGCGGATGGAGTTCTCGTATGCCCTTCCTCTTTTTTCGATTTGACGAACCAATGAGGGCACAGAGGCTCTTAAGTAAATTAACAAATCAGGTGGCTTGATGAACTCTGTCATCAATTTGAAAAGATCTTGGTAATTATTGAAATCTCGAGTTGTCATCAGCCCCATAGCGTGCAAGTTGGGAGCAAATATGAATGCATCCTCATAAATGGTCCTGTCTTGAATGATAGTCTTGCCACTCTTCATAATCTTGGCGACTTGATTGAATCTTGAATTCAAGAAGTAAATCTGGAGGTTAAATGACCACCTCTGCATATCTTCATAAAAATCATTCAAATATGGATTATCGTCTACATCTTCATAGTGAGGCTCCCACTTGAATTGCTTGGAAAGCAAAGTCGTCAATGTTGTTTTCCCGGATCCGATGTTACCGGCTATGGCAATATGCATATTATGATTACTTAAAGATGGGGAGTGCTAAAATAAGAATAAATTTTTAATCAAAAGTCGGAGTAATAAATCGTCTTGTCTTTAGCATAATACAAACGACCAACTACAACTCGAACATCCTTCACAGATTCTAGTCCCTTGTAAACCCATTTTGATCTAATACCCGTTTTCAAATCAAACCTATTCAAATGTGGAGGTTTCCAATAAAAGAGGTCGTTCTTGTAAATACCAGAAAAGGATGTCGATTCATCCACAATCGTTCTCGAATAAGTTCCAAACTGATCGTATATTAACATGCCAACATCCAAAACCTTAACTACAAGCCAAGCGTCTTTCGCGTACAACCCTGATATTCTTTGAGACGGTTCCAAAAAAGAACTTGTTTTGGTCCCAATGGAAAGCACCTTGCCTTTTTGATTGAGTTGGATGGGTTCGCTTGTCAAGGAATTATAAAACCAATAACCAGGTCCATTTGATCTACATCCCCAAAAAGCCGAAGGATCTGAGATGTGATCGACCGTCCATTTTGAGGTCACACTTAATTGATTATCCAATTCCAAAACCGTGTAGAACGAGGGCAAATACAAAATCGGATTTAATGGATCAGAAACATCCAATGAACCAATAGGGCCCAATTCACGAACACTAAAAGAGGCCATCTTTTGTCCATCTTCGCTGTATTTTCGGATCTCATATTTATCATAAACATATATCTGCTTTAAATCATCCACCTCCCATCCTTTATCATCATTTTTCAATACCAACACCGACTTCGGCTCTTGTCCATACGAATAGCAAGGAAGCCAAAGAAGCAATAATATCACAAAATAGGATCTAATCACTTGTGGTTTTCCAATATTGAACTTAACACGCTTTCGAGCATGTTCCTTTCGTTTGACAATCTGGGAACCTTATGTTGTCCACCAAGCTTTTCCCTATCTTTTAACCAATTATAAAAAGTGCCATTGGGAACATGACGAACAACAGGTGGTCGAAGCACCATGTCCTTGTGTCTCTTGGCCTCATAATCCGAGTTTCGATGTTTCAACTCTTCATCCAACGCCATGGTAAACTTATCCAAATCCATCGGACATTCTTCAAATTCAACCAACCATTCATGGGCACCTGATTGCTTACCAGAATAGTAAATTGGACAAGCCGTATATTCTCGTACAACACATCCAGTTCTGGATGCAGCCATTGCGATAGCCTTTTCTGCATTGTCTACAATCAACTCCTCACCAAAAGCGTTAATGTAGTGAGCGGTTCTACCAGTTATTCGAATACGAAAAGGATTAGTGGAAGTAAAAGTAACCGTGTCACCAATTTTGTAACGCCACAGTCCACCATTGGTTGAAATCACCAAGGCATATTGTTTTCCAATCTCAACCTCAGCCAAAGTAAGAACCTTAGGATTTGTTGAAGACAAATATTCCATGGGAATAAACTCATAAAAAATACCATAATCCAACATGAGCAATAGCTCATCGGAACCGTGTCTATCTTGGATACCGAAAAAGCCTTCAGAAGCATTGTATGTCTCGTAGTAATTCATTTTAGGATTGGAGATTATACCGGCGAATTGCTGACGGTATGGAACAAAACTCACAGCGCCGTGAGCGAAAAGCTCCAAGTTGGGCCAAACCTGTGAAATATCATCCTTTCCAGTAATTTCTAAGATACGATTTAATAAAACAAGGGTCCAAGAAGGTACTCCAGAGATGTTTGTTACATTTTCATGAATGGTATTAAGTGCAATCTGTTCGATTTTTGCCTCCCACTCGTCCATTAGTGCTATAGACATATCGGGGGTTCGGAATACTTGAATCCACAAGGGCAGGTTTTGTATCAAAATAGCCGACAAATCACCGTATATGGCATTGCTATCGAAGGAACCTTCTTGATGACTGCCTCCCAAAGACAACAATTTGCCACTGAATAAATTGGTTTCTGGATGATTGTTGCAATAAATGGAGAGCAAATCCTTTCCACCTTTGAAATGGCATTCTTGAAGCGACTCTTCTGTAACCGGTATGAATTTGCTTTTATCGCTAGTGGTTCCGGATGATTTGGCATACCATTTTACTTCCGTATTCCAAAGTAGCCTTTGTTCTCCCGAACGCATCCGATTGATCCATGGTTTTAATGATTCATAATCTTGAATCGGAACCCGATCACGGTAATCTTGAATGGTTCTGATCCCAGCATAGTCATGCATTCTACCCCATTCACTGAACCTTCCAGCTTCGATGAGTTTACGAAACCAATCCTCCTGCATATCTATTGGATATTTGATAAACAGCTCGATTTGATGAATCCGCTGTTTCATGATCCAAGAGATGATGGAATTTACAAAAGGCATAATCTAGGTAAGTATATCTGCTAAGATAACAAATGGCTACCTTATTTTCGAGACATCAGCCAGGATTCAAAATCCGACAAGGATTTGCTATTTAAAACCTTGTCAAAGACCAGACCGGCCTTCCTTGCAACCAAAACACCATATCGCATCATTGAAATACCCGAAGTGTGGTGTGCATCCGGATTAATAGAAATCAATACCCCCTTTTCGGCAGCATATCCTATCCATCGCCAATCCAAATCAAGCCTGTATGGATGCGCATTCAGCTCAATGGCGACTCCATTATTTGCACAGGCATCAATTACTTTTTCATGATTTATGGGATATCCTCTTCTAGAAAGCAGCAATCTTCCAGTAGGATGTCCCAAGATAGTAGTATAAGGATTCTCAATTGCTTTCAAAAGCCTTTCCGTTGCCCTGTCTTCACTCATCGACAAACCGGAATGAATGGAGGCTACAATCAGGTCAAACGATGACAGCACCTCGTCGGGATAATCCAGTGAGCCATCCGACAAGATATCAGATTCAATCCCTTTAAAAATCTTAAATGGGCTCAACTTGGAATTCAACTCATCTATTTCAAGATGCTGCTTATGAATATCTTCCACGGAAAGCCCTCCGGCATAAAATGCCGACCTACTATGATCACAAATAGCGAAGTACTCCAAACCTAGACGCTTGCATTCCAGAGCCATTTCTTCCAATGTTGAAGCTCCGTCACTGTAGGTGCTGTGGTTATGAATACACCCTTTCAATTGGTTTTCTGAAATGAGCTGTGAGATCAGCTGAGGATCTTGGCATAACTGAAAGGAGTTTGTCAAATCTCGCATTTCAGGAGGGATGTAGTTCACAGATGCCTTTTGGAATATGGACTCTTCGCTATCACATGAAGCAAAATCAGAAATAGAACAAATTGATTTTTCTTTGAACCTATCCACAAATTCATCTGGACCGGTGGTTTCCATCAGGTTCCAATAAAACGAATCGGATTTTGATTTAATAATGACAGTTGGCTGGTTATTGGATTCAAACTTCCATTCGTCGACTTCTGTTCGTTTTATATTAAAACCCATGGAAGCCATTTTTTGAAAAACTGGCTCTAATTCATGATTCTCGCATGATGTAATAAACTCAATCTTTTGTATTAATTCGCAGCATCTTCTGAATTCCCCTGTTGGAATGAGCAATCCATAAAATCCTGATTGTCGCATTTGTTTCTCAAAATCCTTGCTGAATTCTTCTGCTTTAAAGTAATGAAACCAACCCTGCTGGGAGATAATGAATTCCAAATTTGCTTTGATCTCCGACTGAGATTTTGCTCCAAAACCCTTCAGGGTAACAAGTCTATTTTCGTTGCAAGCATAAAGCAGCTCCCCAATTGATTCGATACCCAACCCCTTCCAAAGAGCCGAAACCTTTTTGGGGCCTAATCCCTTAACCTTCAAAACATCCAAAATCCCTGGAGGGGTTTTCGAAATTAAATCTGTATTGTCGGTTAAAAATCCAGTACCGCATATCTCTTGAATTTTGGCAGCTAGACTTTTTCCAATTCCCTTAATTCCCTCAAGAGACTCCCTGGAGTATTCACATACCTGAAAATCCAACCGACCGATAGTAAAAGCTGCATTTCTGTAAGCTTTTGATTTAAAATCGTTCTCCTGGTGCAACTCCATAAGAGCTGCTGTTTCATTAAATAGATCAGAAAGCTCACGGTTGGTCATAGACCTGTTCAGTAACGAAGGTTTCCATTCAGATAACGAGCCTGAACTCCCCTCATTCTTTGAATCTTAGAGGTTAAATCCAAAAACTCAGAACCAACTCCAAATTTGTCGCTCAAGCCCAATAAAGCTGACGCACCACTCATTTCATCTATAAGCTGCTTGAATGGATCCTTTGCTTCAGGGTAATTAACAACTCTGTAATTCTTCAATTTTGCTTTTTTGGAGGCTGCATCAATAGCATCTTGCAACCCACCCAAAGCATCAACCAAACCAAGCTTGTGGGCATCCACACCAGACCAAACCCGGCCCTGTCCGATTGAATCCACATCTGCCACGGAAATTCCTCTACCCTGAGAAACCTTTCCAATGAAGGTGCCATACACCTGTTCTACATAAGATTGAAGGATGCTTTTTTCAGACTCCGTCAAAGGTCTTGTCATAGAACCCATATCCGCATAAGTACCTGTTGAATAGGTATCGATAGTTACACCAAGTTTATTCCTTAACATATCCTGCAAATTAAACATCAAACCAAAGACACCAATTGAACCTGTTATGGTATTAGGTTGAGCAAAAATGGAATCAGCATTACAGCTGATATAGTAACCTCCGGATGCAGCTACATCGCCCATGGAAACCATTACAGGTTTCACCTTCCTACAAAGCTCCAGTTCGCGCCAAATGATATCAGAAGCCAAGGCATCGCCCCCTGGGGAATTCACTCTCAAAACCACAGCTTTGATCTTATCATCCATCCTTACCTTCCGAATTATCTTGGAAAAGCCTTCCCCACCTATCTCTTCTTCAACGCCCTTTCCAGCGACAATATCTCCCACTGCATAGATGACTGCAACTTTGTCCCTTGTAGGTTCTTTCTCAGGCCCTGGATCGGCTACTTTATGATAAGAGGAAATAGTGATAAGCTCCAAATCATCAAGATCCTTCTTTCCTGTTTTTTTGCAGAGCTCATCTAAAAACCCATCCTTGTATGCTAGCGTATCAACCATTCCATAACTTAAAGCATCTTTGGCGAACCGAATATTCAAATTGGATGCGAGTGAACTCAAAGTGTCTAAAGGTATTTTCCTGGAAGTTGAAACAGATTTCAAATAATGGCTCCAAAGTGCGTTCACATATGATGCCGTTTGAGCTCTGTTTTCATCACTCATTCTATCCAACATAAATGGCTCTACTGCGCTTTTGAACTTTCCATGTCTGATGATTTCAGGCTTCACTTCGAGCTTTTCCAATGACCCTTTGAAGAAAGGAATCGCGGCAGACATACCCCTGAAATCCAAGGCCCCCTCGGGGTTCATCCAAATCTTGTCTGAAACAGAGGCTAAATAATAGTCCCCTTGTCCATACACATCGGAGTAAGAGTAAATAAATTTCTTTGATTTTTTGAATTCGTCAAGGGCAACCCTAATTTCCTCCATGGTGGCCATACCAGCCCCCGCGGATGACACATCTAAATAAATTCCTTTGATGTTTGGGTCGCGGGAAGCCTTATCAAGACTTTCTAAAATCCGATCCAAACCCATTTTAGGTTTTAGGCTGAGAGACATAGGATTAATCCCAGAAAACGGATTTTCAGAATGCCTTTCTGCGATTTCCCCACTCAATTCAATATGAAGGATTGTCCCAGGTTCAACCTTGCCTGTTTTTCCGCCATCAGTAGATGCAACAATACCTACGACTAAAACTAAAAATAACAGAAAGATAAGAATGGTGCTTAGAAAAACACCCAGCATGGATGCAAGTACTGTTTTGAAGAACTGTTTCATAGTTATTTAATATAAATTAATGGGTACTAATTTCGTAATAAATGAAACATAAAGGTTTTGAGTTGGTAAATTTGTCCTATGGGACTTTTAGAGAATGAAGCCGTTTTGATTTTTGGAGGAAACATTGGAGATACGATTTGTATTTTCGAAAGTGCCATAACTGAAATTCAGAAAAACGGCTGTAAGATCTCAAATGCATCTTCGACCTACAGAACGGCTCCCTGGGGATTTACAGAACAAAGGCATTTCCTTAACAAGGTTTATCAGATTCAAACCGACTTAACACCATACCAGCTTTTTGAATTGACACAGTCCATAGAAAAAAATCATATGAAGTCGAAGTCATTCGACAATGGTCCACGAATTTTAGACATTGATATTCTTTACTTTGGAAATAAAATCATCGACCTGGATGATCTCAAAATACCACATCCCAGAATGCACCTACGAAGATTCAATCTGGCTCCTCTGCTAGAGATTCTCCCCGAACATAAGCATCCCATTACCGGATTATCCACTTCGAAAATGCTAGAAGCATGTGATGACGAATCCGAAATACAATTAATCGAAACTAAAAGATGTACATCGTAATTGAAGGAAACATAGGTGCAGGAAAGACTTCACTGGTAAATCTCTTATGCCGTGAATGGAATGCTATTCCACTTTTAGAGGAATTTGCTGAAAACACATTTTTACCCAAGTTTTACCAAGATCCAAGCAAATTTGCTTTCCCGTTGGAATTATCATTTTTAGCTGCGAGGTTTAAACAAATGAATGACTTGTTTTCCAACACCGAGCATAAACTGGTCATTTCAGATTACCACTTTCAGAAATGCCTGCTGTTTGCATCTGTTAACCTACCAGCTGATGAGCTTGAGCTATTTCGTGCATTCTTTACC
>JBKCHO010000089.1:0-9264 GCA_046302815.1 Bacteroidota bacterium
CTGACCTATCGGGCTATTTTCCACTATGCACTTCTCTGGTTCCGAAAGAGAGGCTTCAACTATCGAAACATCGTCTTGGTTATTCATGAGGATGAAGAAGATTCGCTATCAACATACATTTCAAAAAGGCCAGAATATGGCTATCATGTAAAAAGTGTAATCCGAGTAACCCAAGGCCATGAAACCCAAGCCAACGGAATGATTCGCAGAGAATGTGAGGGTAAGGAAATTCATGAGATTTTCTTCCCCATATCTTTAGTTAATTATTCCTCCTTAGCTGATTTGATCCAATTTGCTGAAGAACACCTGATCCGGGTACGGTTGATTGCCGACTTTCGATGGGTGAATTTTACTGATTTGGAAATTGAACGCATTGGTGATATTCCCGTAATTAAGTTGCACACAACCCCATTGGATAATTGGAACAATCAGTTATTGAAAAGAGGATTTGATATAGTGTTTTCAACGATCGTCATTATTCTGCTACTGAGTTGGCTGTTACCAATACTTGGTCTGATTGTAAAAATTGATTCAAATGGTCCTGTTTTTTTCAGGCAAAAACGAACCGGTCGTGATAACCGGTCGTTTTGGTGCTATAAATTACGGACCATGCATGTTAACAAGGAAAGTGATTCTAAACAAGCAACCAGAAACGATTCCAGAATCACAAAATTCGGAAAGCTGCTTAGGGATAATAGCTTAGATGAATTGCCTCAATTTTTCAATGTCTTATGGGGTGATATGTCGGTAGTTGGCCCGAGACCTCACATGCTTAAACACACAACTGAGTTTAGCGCCGAAGTTGACAGATTTATGGAGAGACATAAAATAAAGCCAGGGATAACAGGATTGGCCCAGTCTAAAGGATACAGAGGTGAGACTAATGAATTTGACAAATTAAAGAACAGGGTCAAATTCGATTTGTTTTATGTGAACAATTGGTCCTTTCGTCTTGACATTAAAATCATTTGGGATACTTTTTTGCAATTATTTCATAGAAAAGCATCTTGAGTAAATTGCAATAAACTATTGTTATCAATCATAATTAAAGTTGTTACTAATCCTAGTCAAAAATGATTTTGGTCTTCAAATCAAATGTAGGAATCGTAATCGATGCATAAGTGCTAAATACCAGATTCCGAAGAGTCGTTTCAATTGCCTATTAATATCCTAAACACAATCTTTTGATTGCCGACATGAATTAAATTATTACCTCCACTATTTTTGGATAAAATATTTTTCTAAACAACCACAAAAATGTTAAGTAGTTTGAAGGATTGGGGACAAAAACTGTACATTGCATTAAGGGCCCGAAAGCGTGAGGGTAAATTAAGTTTTTTTCATGTGATAGTTATATTGACCTCGAAAAAGGGCTTGAAAAAGATTTTATCCATCGCTTTAAAGCTAGTTGCATTAATATTACATAAGCTACTGGGTTATAATTTCAGTGAAAAACTTGATTATTATCGTTTCAGAAAAAAGCATTTTCCGTCCAACATACAATTGCGGTCGATGCAAGAGAGCCAAAGCGCATTCAATTTCCGACCCAAAATAATTGTTATAATGCCCGTTTATGATGCAACCTCTGGTTTTCTAAAGCAAGCCATTGACTCTGCGCTGAACCAGGTTTATGAAAATTGGGAGCTTCACATAATAAATGATCAACGCAACTCATCCGATACAAATGAAATCATCCGAAGTTATTCAGAGTTAGATGATAGGGTGAAAGCCGTTTTCAAATCAGCAAGTGAGCATAGCTTATCTTTCTCCAAATCTCCATTGGTTTTTCCTACAGGTGATTTTGTTACATTTTTATATCAAAATGATGTATTAAGGTTAGATGCTTTTTATCAAGTGGTTAAACATCTGCAAACTCACCCATCATGCGACATGATTTATTCCGATGAGGATCAAATAGACGGTAAAGGGAGGCATTCAAAACCATACTGCAAACCTGATTGGTCTCCAGAAACATTTTATTCGAGAAATTATATTGGAAAGCTCGTTGTTATAAAAAAAGCCTTGGTGGAATCAGTTGGGGGTCTCCGCCATGAATTTGAAGATGCAGAGGGTTATGATTTGTTGCTGAGAGTAATTGAAAAAACCCGAGAAATCCATCATTTGCCTATGATATTATACCATTCAAGGAGCGGCCACAAATATACATCATCCAATTGGAAGCATAAATCTTATTCCGCCGAGGCCACAATCAAAGTCCTTGAGGATTCTTTGATTAGAAGAAACATAAAGGGAACCGTTGTGTCTATAGGAGACGGATCAGGAGATTGTTTGATTAGATATGACATTTCCGATTTCACTAAGGTTTCAATAATAATACCAACCAGGAACAAACACGATTATTGTGAAACTTTATTAAATTCCATTTTTGAATTGACCACTTGGCCTGATTTTGAAATCATACTGATTGACAACAATAGTGATGATGAATCATTTTTCGATTGGGTGGAGAAATGGAAAAAAAGAGAGCCAGTAAGATTCTTATATATAAGAGAGGAATCGGTATTTAATTTTTCTAGACTGATGAATTTAGCTGCAGCAAAAGCCTCTGGAAAATACCTGTTGTTACTCAACAACGATACTGAAATTATTGATGGATCTTGGATCAATAGAATGGTGGAATTTTGTCAACAAACCGAAATAGGTGCTGTTGGAGTAAAACTACTATATCAAAACAATACAGTTCAACACGCAGGAGTAGTCATAGGATACTGTGGAGTAGCAGGACATACATTTGTAGGGCAGGATAGATTTTCAAGCGGATATTTTGGGATGCTTAATCGCGTCAATAATTATTCCGCTGTTACCGCCGCTTGTCTGATGGTCAAAAAAACACACTTTGAGCTAGTGAATGGCTTTGAAGAGGAATTGGCTATTGAATTCAATGATGTTGACTTTTGCTTAAAGCTCTTATCTAAAGGCCTTCGAAATGTATATGTGTCAGATGTTGAGCTCTATCATTATGAATCTATATCGAGGGGACATCCTCACAAAACTTTGAAGTCTTATCAACAGCACATCGCAGAACTACGATTTTTCCAAAAAAAATGGAACAATTATATTCTCCGCGACCCTTATTACAATCCGAACCTCTCAACCCAAGGAGAATTGTACACCATTAAAAGGAGGTTTGATTAATTAGCTATGATAAGCTTACATAACATCGCTCGTACCTGACTACTTACAAGGTTTCTAAAGACCTATTAAAAAATTACTGCGAATATTGCTTGCTAAAATGCTCCTTCGAGCATTGTGATTTCTAAAAGCTTGATGAATATGTGCTTGTTTTTCAACTTTTTATGCGCATCATGATTCTTTTATAAATCGGACAAGTTTTTGATTAATTTAGAAGTCAAGTAATTCTATTTGTGACTCGCCCTATCGCCGGATACCATATGCTTATGATTCTTTCAGCCGTTGATGGAAAATTCAATGGAAAAGAGGATTTGGTGATCCGTGAGTTCATGGAAGAAATCCCAAGAGGAGCCATCAACTACGATGAGGAGCTTGCCATCATCAGCACCATTCCGGAAATTGATTATCCGGTGCACTTCAACAATGCCATGAACAGTTTTTACATGCAGTCAACGCCGGAGGAGCGGAATCGTTTTTTTGATTTGGCGACCCGGTTGGTAGTGGCCGACCGCGAAGTGTCGCCCATCGAAAACCTGTTCCTCAAGGAGCTTTATTTCGCTTGGGAAGAGGAAACGGAAGAATAACCCCATCTCCACATTAATCATGACCAAAACCATTACACGTCTCGTCAACTTGACGTTCCTACTACTGTGCCATGGCACGATGCTGTCCGCGCAATCGTTTTCTACGGGACACACCACCATCA
This sequence comes from Bacteroidota bacterium, assembly GCA_046302815.1. Lineage (GTDB taxonomy): Bacteria > Bacteroidota > Bacteroidia > AKYH767-A > OLB10 > JALRAP01. The sequence goes on from JBKCHO010000089.1 coordinate 3,860, forward strand.
CCTTTACAGACGCATCACGAAACAACCGAAGCATCGCTGCTGAGGTTTATTATCCGGCCGACAGCGATGGTGAGAACGTACCCCTGGCCATCCAAGGCGGTACATTCCCCGTGGTTGTGTTCGGACATGGCTTCGTGATGGTTTGGTCTGCCTATGAAAACATCTGGACTCCGCTCAACGAGAACGGATTCATCGCGGTGTTTCCGACTACCGAAAGCGGCTTTTCGCCGAACCATACCGAGTTTGGAAAAGACATCGCCTTTTTGGTTACGGCCATGCAAGGGGAAGGCAACAATTCCTCGTCGCCTTTTTTCGGACGTGTGGATTACACATCCGCGGTTATGGGCCATAGCATGGGAGGGGGTAGTAGCTTTTTGGCCATGCAGTACAATCCAAATATAACCGCGGTTGTAAACCTAGCCGCTGCAGAAACCAACCCCTCTGCCATCGCGGCATGTAGTACCATAACCCAACACGCATTGGTTATTGCCGGAGCCAATGACTGTATCACGCCTCCCACTCCAAACCAGTTGGCCATGTACAATGCTTTGCCAAGCAATTGCAAGACCTATGTAAGCATCACCGGTGCCAGCCATTGCCAATTTGCAAACAGCAACTTCAATTGCAATTTCGGAGAGCTTACCTGTTCACCTGCACCTACGATTTCTAGAGCCGTTCAACATTCCATAGTAACTTCTTTAATCGTTCCATGGCTCAAGTTTGAATTGGAAAATGACTGCACAGCAGGACTTGCTTTCGAACTCTTAGTAACGAACCCGTCCGGGTTCACCGCTCAGAAAAATTGCTATTTCTGCACGGTGAGCGGAATCGAATCTGCCTCACAAATTAATTCGATCCAGATATCGCCTACTGTAAGTCAAGGCTTGTTTCAAATCAAAAATACAAGCGGAAGACTCAACAAATTACGATTTTTTGTTTCGTCCATCGATGGTCGAAATACCAACCGCAAGATCAGTTTGCAAGACGACTTCACAGGCATTTTGGATCTATCCGGAAATGCGCCGGGAGTTTATCTAGTTCAAATGAAATCGGCCGATGGTAACACTCAACAGATTGAAAAAATCGTGTTGACGAATTGACCCGGCAATCCGCACCTCCTTCAATTCCATGAACGACGAAGCGCTTCATAGGCCGAACTTAATTTCGAACCCATTTCCTCTTTTTTCAGTTCAGCATCTGTTTTCAGGGATGAAACAATCTCTTGTAGTTCGGTTTTGAAGCGGCTGCGCTTTTCTTCCATAACCTCACGAGCCTCAAGCTTACCAAGCTCATACCTTATGCGAAGTATATCTAATTTAAGTTTGAATTTCTCTAATTCATTCTGAATGCGCATCCTAAGTTCAGGTGAAAGTGCCAAACCCTCGTTTCGAAGCCAGGTGTCCATTTCAGAAACAGAATTCCTTAGCGCCTCTTTCCTTTCATTGTAAACTTTAGCAGCCTCCGCCTTTCCCAAAGTAGCTTGAAGTCGCAATTGCTCTAAATACCCAGAGGCCTTAGACGCCACAGCTGAACCATCGCGTTGAAGTTCTTGTGCCAGTACATGCAGATTTTGACTCATGTCTTTAGCCATTTCATTTAAGACATCGGCAGCATCCATGCGTCCTAGCGCAGCCTTTACCCTTAGCGAGTCTATTTCTTCCTGTGTCTTGGTGATAAATGCGGTAAGCTTCTGTTTGAATTGGATGGTTTCCATGATCTGTGAATTTGGGTTGAAATTAATTCCATGCCTAAATGTACCACATGACAAAGGTCATACCCTGACAAGTCAAGCATTGGAATCCCAGGCTTTGGCTATATTCGCATCATGATGGATATCTTGAACCGACTTCTTTACTTCCTTGTCATCAAGCCTATATCATACCTTCCTCCGTTTTTAATGTATAAATTGTCGGATTTGACATTCATTGTTTTTTATCGTTTGGTAGGTTACAGGAAAAGAGTGGTTTGGAGAAACATCCAAAACTCATTCCCTAATGAATCACCTGCCGAACAGAATAAAATCATGCGCGATTTTTACAAACACTTCTGTGATTTATTGGTTGAAAGTTTGATGATCTTCAGCATATCATCAAAAGCTGCCACAAAACGGATGCGATTTAAAAACCCAGAACTGTTGGATCGACATTTCCAAGAAGGCCGTTCGGTGATTATTGCAGGTGGGCACTACAACAATTGGGAGTTGTTTGCCGTAGCGGTTAATCAATCCCTCAAACACCATGTGATTGGATTATACAAACCTTTGAAAAGTCCCTTTTGGGATGATCTGATGCGTGTATCCAGGGGGCGGTTCGGACTATCACTTGCGTCAATCAAAAAGGTCAAGGATGTTTTTGAAGATCTTTCGCCTTCAAGTCCAAAAGCCATCGTATTCGCTACCGACCAGTCTCCTTCGAATCCCGACCGCGCCTATTGGACCCGATTCCTCAACCAAGACACCTCCGTATTGTTTGGCACTGAAAAGTTCGCAAATGATTACGACTGCCCCGTGTATTTCTGCACCCTGAATAAACTCAGCAGGGGCTTTTATGAAGGTGAATTCAAACTCATTGCCGAGAACCCAAAGTTGTTGCCTTATGGTCAGCTAACTGAATTGCATACCAAGATGTTGGAGGATGACATCATCCAAAACCCAGCATACTGGTTATGGAGCCATAAACGATGGAAGCACAAGAAGAATGTCTCTACATCCACTGAGGCATAAAGCCGAACTCAGGGCATGATTTTATCAATTTCCGTCCGGGTCCAGTTGTTCGCTTGAATAACCTAGACCCCTCAAACAAACAACTGATGCCAATTTCATGAGTACCTCTGGTGTTAGTTGCCAGTTTTGAAATGGTCATATCATATGCATAATAGAAATTGATGATGGGGCGTGCATTAATGAAAGTGGTTCCTAATACATAAATCAATGATTCGTTGGTCTTCAAGTCATAAACCGATTCGTTCTTGTAATAGGTTGCAATCAGTATTCTTCTTGTCATAACGGCTGCTCCAATTCTGAAACTCTCAAAGTTTTTTCCTGTAATTCCCTTTTGCCGGTAATACAATGCGCCAGGTTTTAGATAAAACGGACTGTTTGTGGCGCTGTTGACAAATTCTGTCAACGCATAAATGTTACCCATTAGACGGGAGCCGTACACGGGAAGCGGAAACAGTAACCCTTACAATAGCAGTAGCAGTAACAGCAACAGTACTACGGATTACCGCACCACAGGCTGTTGCTTGATAATTTAAATCGTCAATCTTCACACATAGTAGGACTACGCATACTACAAGGTTCAATCGTCAACTCCCCTTTACTCTGCCCTGCATCGACTTCATAAGCTCGTTCTTGAATTCGGAGCCACCCAAAATTTGAATTTCCGGCAGAAGCCCCATGGCGAAACGAACGGCTGGACGCAAATCAAACACAGTTGTGTGGAAACGGTAAGACCCCGATTTGGTCGACTTGATAAAAGGAGTAGTCATCGGATACTCCTCCTTGAGCAACAAACAGGCGCGAAGAGTCATGTTGAAATCAACCACATAACTCTTACCATTATCACTGAAACCAAAAACATCGGGTTGAGCATACTTGTGCTGCTTCTCATATTTGAATTTCTTACTGGTGATTTTCACCGCAGTAATTCGCTCCACATTAAAAAACTTGTTCTGCCCAGAGGCTGGCTCGTAACATAAAACACGATCGAGGTTGGGCATCAACTTCACAGGCTCCACCAAGCGGTCGGTTATCGCATTCGAATTGGCCGAATGATATTTCTTCAATACCACCTGCTTTCGCTCCTGTATTGCCCTGCCCAAATCTTGAATGATTTTTCCCAAGTGAGCCCTTGACAACAACTCAGATTGAACATGCATGTCGGATTGAACATACAACTTCTGTAATACTGCATCTCGCAATTTGTTGTTTTTGCCAGATGTCAACACCAATTCCTGAAGGAACCGTAACTCCTCCGATGAAAACGCAGGCACATCTGCACCCTCCTTGTCGCCCTCCAAATAAAACAGACCCCGTCTGTCCTTACGGACCAATAGCCCCAATTCTTTTAGTAAATCCAAATAACGATATACGGTTCGCTGTGTGCTTCCCAAAGTGGTCGACAAACTACTTAGCGACCTGGGTGGTCCCGTTCGCAATAGCCCGATCAATTGGAACACCCGCAAAATCTTGTTGTGGTTGCTCATGAAAAATTTAAATTTTCCCCAAATAACCACTATTTATCTCAATTAATTACACCGATAACTAAATTCCATGATATATGTATGAACATACATCGAGCTGTTTAAAGCTATCTCTGTAACATAGCATCGATTATAAAAGCTCGATTTTATATCAAGGCTTGATCTTTTTAAAGAACATTAGTGCTTCCAAGCAACGATTCTATTGACTTTTTAGCATGACCAAAGATTGGGATATAGCGAGGCATCGCATCAACCCTTAACGGATTCAATAAAATCCGGGTTCCGTTGCGCCCCATTGAAATAGAAGGCTAAGAAAAGGCATTGTAAATGCGCCTTTTCAAAATGTAGGTTCGATCCCAATAAGTCGAAAACAGAACATACGGCAAGAACATAATCCGCCCAAATTTTAACCTCATTCTAAAAAACCAAAATCGGCTTTTGCCCTGTAAATCAATGAATCAAAAACTGACAAGCTTGTCGAAATTAAATGGATGCCACACACATTAGTCCTTTGCATCATCAAACAAAAAAACCAAACAAAATGAACACCAAAACCTATTATCAATTAATCATCGACAAATCTGGATCCATGTCATCATGTGTCAAAGAAACCATTAGCGGCTATAACGAACAAATACAAATGATTCGTGATTTGCAGCGATTGAATCCCGAACAGGAAATTCTGGTTTCATTAACCACTTTCAACCACTTTGTAAATCATGTGTCGATCTGTAACAAGCCGGATGAAATCAGTTTGATGAGTAACGAAAACTATGATCCGAATGGAAGCACCGCCTTATTAGATGCCATCGGCGAATCTGTGATGTCGCTGAAGTCGCGCGCCAACGAAGAATTCAACAACGACCAAGCATCTGCCGTAGTGGTGATTATTACTGATGGATACGAAAATGCCTCCCGATTCTTCTCCTTAAACAATATCCGAAACCTGATCCGCGAGTTGGAAGCTACTGGAAAATGGACTTTCAGCTTTCTTGGTGCAGATATGGCTGCACTGGAGCAAGCTAAAAATCTCAATATCCAAACAGCCAACGCAGCCAGCTACAGCAAAGCTGATTCGCAGCGTGTGTTCGAAAAGATGGCCTACGACATGGATTCCTACATATCCGAAAAGAAAGCCGGAAGAATCAAAAAAACCTTCCTCGAAAAAAATGATTCGGATTCAGAGGATTTGTTTTAACCCG
>JBKCHO010000090.1:0-5508 GCA_046302815.1 Bacteroidota bacterium
GGTGAGGCCTCCACCATCGCATTGAACACTGCCGATGTGGTATTGATACGCCAAGCCGATTTGAACATCTTAAAGGATGCGATACGAATAGGAAAATTGACTTTAACTACCATCAAGCAAAATCTATTTTGGGCATTTGCCTACAACGCTGTAGCCATACCCATGGCCGCAATTGGAATGCTTAGTCCAATGCTGGCTGCATTGTCCATGGCCTTCTCCGATGTAGTGGTAATTGGAAACTCCTTGAGATTGCGTTTTCGACTCAAATGAAAAGCCAAAGGCCACACATACTTTTTGTCAGCAAATGGTATCCGGATAGGCATGACCCGATGCCTGGTCTTTTTGTAAGAAGACACGCAGAAGCCGTAGCCTTGTTTGCGGATGTTACAGTGCTCTATGTTATCAGCGACAAAACTGTTCCTGTTGGCAAAAAATCTATTGACATTTCTGAGGTAAACGGAATCAAGGAAATACGCATCTATTATGGCAAAAGTAGATTTGCGCTGCTAAACGGATTGTTTCAAATCTGGCACTATTTGCGAGCACTGCAAAACATCAAAAAACCCGATATTACTCATGTGCATGTTTTAACCCGAACGGCCATTCCAGCCCTATGGCTTAAACTTACTTCGGGGATTCCTTACTACATTACGGAACATTGGTCAAGATACTTGCCCGATAACATCGCTAAAGGATCTTACAAAGGATGGTGGAGGAGGCGAATAACGGAACGGATTGTAAAATATGCGAGCGGTGTCTCTACAGTCACAGAAAACCTGGCCAAGGCTATGCGTATGACTGGTTTGCATAACAAGAAATATTCAGTGATACCCAATGTGGCCGATACAGACTTTTTTAAGCCGTCGGCTGAAGTAAAAAAGGGGAACACCACCCGATTTGTTCATGTTTCATGTTTTGATGAACCTGCGAAAAATATCAAAGGAATCATTGACGCATTTCAATCTTTGATAGAAACCAAACCCGAATGTGTACTTTACATTGTTGGAGATGGCCCAGATTACAATGCCATTTTTGAGTATGCCAATCGAACCGGACTCGTAGATTCTAAAATTCACTTCACCGGACTATTGGAAGGTCCGTTGTTATTGGATCAAATGCAAAATGCGGATGCCATGGTCATGTTCAGCAATTACGAAAATCTCCCTTGCACCATAGTAGAATCGATTTGCTGCGGGGTGCCTGTTATTTCAAGTGATGTGGGTGGAATCGGAGAACATGTCAAAGGAGCAAATGGTTTGCTGGTACCCAAGGGCGACCTTGATTCATTGAAAAACGCCATGCTAAAGGTAGCTATACAGGAACTCAACTGCGAAAAGCTTCAGCTTCACAATTATGGATTACAGTACTTTTCCATGAAATCAGTTGCCTTAGATTTTATGAAGTTTTACAGCCTGAATAACAAATAGTTAAGTGGTTGAAATAATTTCATTACTTTTTATTGATTTACCTACCTTTTTTAAGTGCCATATCCTAAATTTGCTTACCACTAGGTTAAATTGTTTTTAACCTTCTCATTAATGATTAATCCAAACAACCAATAACTAACAATCAAATCTAAACTCAAATGAAAAAACTGTTACTCAGTGGTTTGGCTTTGACTTTCACATTCGCCGTTGTTGCTCAAAACAACAGAGAATCTGTACAGTCTAGGCTGAACGAAGCTACCAAGACCCAAAAGCGTATGGTGCAGCGTCCATCAGATGGTGCTATCGTTCCTACGCGTGCTATCAACCCAACCGTAAGTGCCAATCGTGGTTCTATGGTTGAGAATGTTATCGGACAGACTACTTACGATTTGCAATCCAACTATGGTTCTGTAGGTAATCGAGTTAAGCGTAACAACGACAATACCATTTCAGTAGTTTGGACGAAAGGTGATGCTCCAACTGCATACCCTGATCGTGGTATGGGCTACAATTATTTTGATGGTTCTGCATGGGGCCCTGCTCCGACTGCCCGTCAAGAAGCCTATCGTACTGGCTGGCCTAACATCGGTGTTACCGGAACAGGTGGCGAGGTTGTTGTAAACCATGGCACTAACCCAACCAACATTCATACCCGTGCAACAAAAGGCAGCGGAGCTTGGACCTCTGGTGCCCTTGGTACTACTACCGTTACCTGGCCTCGCATGGTTGTTGGTGGTGCTAACGGTAACTCCGTGCATGTTCTAGGCAACCCTAACGCGGCCCCTTTCTATAATTTCTATTCCCGCTCTACTGACGGTGGTGCTACTTGGGTAGATGAGAACCTCGTTCTTCCTAACTACTCTACTTATCTTTTCGAAGGTTCCGTTGATGGTTACGATATCGACTCTCGTGGAGATGTAGTTGCTATCGTTCTAGGAGGTTTCTCTGAAAGTCTGGTAATGTACAAATCTACCGACAATGGTGCCACTTGGACTACAACTGTTATCAATGAGTTCCCTCTCGCTCCATACGATCCAAACCTCGGAATCTCTGATGTTGATGGAGATGGAGTTGCTGACACCATCCCAACCACCGACAGCGGTATCTCTTGCGTTATCGACAACAACGGTACCGTACACGTAGTAACCGGAAGCACTCGTATCCTATGCGAAGTTTCTCCTGATGTATCTTATTTCCCTGGTACCGACGGATTGTTGTACTGGAATGAGACCATGCCAGCTGGTGACATCACCAACAATGTTATTGCATTCGTTGAAGATATCGATGGAAGCGGTGTAATCGAACTCGCTCCAAATATCGCTATCTACCAGTGCGGCTTGACTTCCATGCCATCTCTTGGTGTGGATGCGAACAACAACATCCACCTGGTTTACTCATCAATTATTGAGAATACTACCAACGGAAACCCTGATCCAGCTTGGGAAGAGTCTTTCCGTAACTCTTTCTATATGGCCTCTGCAGACATGGGTATGAACTGGACTACTCCTGTTCGTTTGAACGGTTCTGACTTTGATGAAATGGTATGGCCAATGCTTCCAAAGAGCATCGGTAGCACCGTAGATGTATTCTACTACAAAGACGGTGAGCCAGGAAACACTTTCCAACCTACTGGAAATCCAGATGTTCCCGGACCATACGATATCATCCACACTCCACAGCCAAACTTGCTTCTTGGAGTTAATGAAAACCCAGCAGCACAGCAGATCGCTATATTCCCAAATCCTGCTTCTGCAGACTTGCAAATCAACTTCAACTTGGCTAGCGCTGAAGAAGTAACCTTGCAGCTGGTAGATGTTCTTGGCAAAACCACATTCAGCACCAGCATGAATGCAGCTGCTGGCTTCAACACCAAGTCTGTTGATGTGCGTGGATTCGCTTCTGGAATTTACACATTGAACATCGTTACTGCTAACGGTATTTCAACTGAAAAAGTAGTAGTGAAGTAATTCCTACTAACTTTTAATTCAAAAGCCCGTGTCCTAGACACGGGCTTTTTTTATATTCAATAATTATTATTTTTGAGAATCAACTCTAACCCAAAAACCATGAAAAAAAATCTACTATCGATTGCGATGCTTTTCCTTGCAACGGTGACTGTTGGACAAAACAGACCATCCACTGTTAGCCTCATCAAGGAAAGACTCTACCAAACCGGTCGACTCACTCCTGAAAGAGTCCAGGTCATGGACGCAACCGGAAATGAGCTGCCAGTAAACAGAATCAATCAATCTGTTACGAGGCAACCCAACAACTCCAATAAATCATCCTTGGTTCAGACCTTGATTGGTTCTACCACTTATGACCTCCAATCCAACGGTTCAATCCAAAATAGGATTTACAAGAAAAATGGAAATGTGCACGCTGTTTGGACCGGCAGTACCGATCAAGCCGGCACCTATCCCGACCGTGGGACTTGGTATAATTCCAACACTGGTTCCTGGGGAGCTAATCCTACCAGCAGAATAGAAACGGATAGGCGTGGATGGCCTAGTCTGGTTCAGTTGGCCAACGGGAACGAAGTTGTAGTTTCCCATGGTTCCGTATCGAACCCAACAGCCATCAACCGTAGGACAACTGCCGGAGGGACTGGTGGTTGGACACAAACTCCAATCCCAGGCTTCGCAACCGGCCAAAATACCCTCTGGGCTCGCACCGCAGCAGGTGGCCCTGATGGCAACACTGTTCACATGATCGATATCTCCTACCCCACTGGAAACGGAGGAACAGCTGTAAACGGACTCAATGGTTGTCTATCCTACAGCAGATCGCTGGATGGTGGACAAAACTGGGATGTACTTCGCGTAATCCCTCCCGGTATTGATAGCACCTTATACAACGGATTCCGCGCCGATGCATATGCCATCGATTCAAAAGACAACACTGTGGCTTTTGTTTCAGGTAACCTCACCGATGACTGGGCCCTTTGGAAATCTACGGACAATGGTTCCACTTGGACGCGTACTGTTATTTGGGATTTCCCCTTCACCAAATACGATGATGTAACCCAAACAACCGATGTTGATGGTGATGGTGTTGCAGACACGGTTCTTACAACCGATGGTGCTTATGCCATATTAATTGACAACAACGGAATGGTTCACGCCTTTGCCGGAGCCATGTTGGTTTTGGATGATGATCCAGCTGCTAACATTGGATTGTTCCTATCAACTGATGGCTTGCTCTATTGGAACGAAAGCTTCGGCTCCAATGATCCAGTTGTTATTGCAACCGCACCTGATATCGATGGAGATGGAGTTGCTTCCAGCTTTGCTACCAACCTAGGAGGCCGATACGGAAACGATGGTATTTGCTCCATGCCGAGCGCTGCCATAGATGCTGCCGGCAACATATACCTCAGCTATTGCCCATTGATAGAGCTTACAGACAACGGAGAGCCTGACCCTACCAACTTCTCCTTCCGCAATGTTTATTTAATGGCTTCCACAGACAATGGCGCCACATGGGGAGTGCCTATCAATGTATCCAATAGCAACTTCGATGAGGCTGTGTTTTGTGCTCTTGCAAAGAATGTCGACAACTGCGTGAGCATGATATGGCAACAAGATGGAGCACCTGGCTACTCCGTTCCACCCAATGGACAGCATCCTGTAGGATCGAATGACATCATTTACGATTGCATCGACCCCACCTTGGTTTTAGGAATCAGCAATCCAACTGCAAACAATCAAAACGCTATTCAAATTTTCCCTAACCCTGCTTCTGATTGGATGACCATCAGCATTGATGCTTCCGACCTGAACAAGGGCAACATCCAAATTCGCAATTTGATGGGACAGGTTGTTGCCGAAATGCCTGTATCAAACCAAAGCTCTGGAGTATTGAAAATGGATTTGAATGTGAAATCCTTGGCTGATGGTGTTTACACCTTATCCATCACCGACGAAAACAACATCAATACCGTGAAGTTCGTTAAAAACTGATTTTAGTTTTAATCAAACAAAAGGCCGTCTTTTCAGACGGCCTTTTGTTTTTTACAGTAGGTCCATTAAATGTCGGACGCCGATAGGCCGATGAATTTTAAAAGCCTCGCCATGTTCAG
>JBKCHO010000091.1:0-19285 GCA_046302815.1 Bacteroidota bacterium
CGAACCAAACACCTTCAGGATAGCACACTCTACGGCATATTCTTCAGCAGCACCCAACAAGGCTTTATTAAACTCTTTTCCTTCTGAAAGCAATTGCTTCTCCATTGCGTCTATGTGGTGGCTGGTTCTGTAGAGAGCCGACTCCATTACATAGGTTCTGATGGCCTGTTCTGCTAGTTTATGTCGTATGGCACCGAACTTGGCAATAGGCATTTTGAATTGCTCTCGGGTGTTTGCATACTGCACAGATGCTGTGGTTGCTCGTTTGCATCCGCCCAGAGCGGCACCAGCCAACTTCGCCCTGCCGATGTTCAAAATGTTGAAGGCTATCAAATGGCCTTTGCCGATTTCACCTAGCAAGTTCTCTTTTGGGATTTTGCAGTCGGTGAAAAATACCTGACGGGTCGAAGAGCCCTTGATTCCCATTTTGTGTTCTTCTTCTCCTAGTGATAGACCGGGAGTTCCTTTCTCAACGAGGAATCCAGTGAATTTATCACCATCTACCTGGGCAAAAACCGTAAACAGGTCGGCAAACCCCGCATTGGTGATCCACATTTTTTGTCCGTTCAAAATGTAGTGGTTACCGTCGGTTGTCAGCATCGCCTTGGTTTTGGCAGCCAATGCATCAGATCCTGAACCGGGTTCGGTGAGGCAGTAGGACGCCTTGAGTTCTCCAGTAGCCAGTTTGGGAAGGTATTTTTCTTTCTGTGCTGTGGTTCCGAAGTATAGGATAGGCAAGGTGCCGATTCCAGTATGGGCCGCCATTGCAACTGCGAATGAATGGCCAGCGCCCGCTTTTTCGGTCAATAGCATGCTGGTCATGAAGTCTTTTCCAAATCCTCCGAACTCTTCAGGGATGGAAACACCTAATAGCCCCAATTGCCCTGCTTTATCCAATAGTGAAGGCATAAGGCCTTGCTCCAAGGCATCAATACGATCAAGAATGGGAAATACTTCCGCATCCAGAAAGTCGTCGGCCATAGAAGCCATCATTCGATGCTCTTCATTGAACTCCTCAGGAATGAATGTGTCATCGGGTTTCGATTCGCTAATAATGAAAGCGCCGCCTTTAGCGGGATGGTGAACGAGTGGTTCCATTCGGATGATGTTTGTGTTCAAATATAATCAAGGCTAGCATCACATGTAGCCAGGATATATTTCAACGGAAAGTATTTGAAAATGTTCAGTCGATTAGTTCGAAAACACCGGCAGCACCTTGTCCGGTTCCAACGCACATGGTCACCAAACCGTGCTTCTTATTTCTTCTGCGAAGTTCGTTCAGTACTTGTACAGTTAATTTGGCTCCGGAACATCCCAAGGGATGACCCAGTGCAATGGCACCACCATTTACATTGACGATGGAAGTATCCAGATTCAATTCTCGGATTACCGCCAAAGACTGGCTAGCGAAAGCTTCATTTAGCTCGATCAAATCGATTTGTCCCAGATTAACACCGGCTTTATCCAATGCGGCAGGTATTGCGGTTATGGGTCCCACTCCCATGATGCGTGGCTCCAAGGCGGTCACGGCATAGCTCATGAAACGAGCGATAGGCTTAGCTTGAATACGCTTTAATATTTTTTCTGACACCACCATAACAAAGGCAGCTCCATCACTGGTTTGGGAAGAGTTTCCTGCTGTGACGGTGCCCATGGTATCGAACACGGGTTTAAGAGCGCTTAGTTTTTCCAAAGTAGTATCGGCTCTGGGACCTTCATCTTTATCTAGAATGGTAACTCTTGTACGGCGCTTTTCATTATCATCCAAGTAGGTTTCCTTGAATTCAAACGGAACAATCTCATTCTTGAAATTGCCGTTGCTGATGGCGTTTACTGCCCTTCTGTGTGATTCAAAAGCAAAGGCATCTTGATCGGATCTGGAAACAGAAAACTCTTTGGCAACCGCTTCGGCGGTAAGGCCCATACCCCAATACCACTCTGGATGTTCTTTTGCAACCGAATAATTGGGTACAATCCTCCAGCCACCAAATGGTATGGGTGACATGGTCTCTACTCCTCCAGCAATGATGCAATCGGCGAGCCCAGCATGGATTTTCGAGGCGGCTATAGCAATGGTTTCTAGTCCGGATGCACAATATCGGTTTACCGTCATGCCTGGAACTTTGACTGTATCCAATCCCATCAACGACACCATTCTGCCTAAATTCAATCCTTGTTCTGCCTCGGGGGTTGCATTGCCTACTATTACATCATCTATCCAATCCTTTTCAAATCCAGGTATGGAATGAACCAGATGTCGTATAATAGAGGAAGCTAGTTCATCTGCTCTAACTGAGCGGAACATACCACGAGGAGCTTTACCGACTGCTGAGCGGAAGCCGGTTAGTAAAAAAGCGTCCATAAGGATTTACTTCTTTGGTGAAGGAGATGGCGAAGGAGTGGGGGCTGGAGCCGGTGCCGGAGCAGGCGCATTTCCACCGGCTGGAGCTGGTGGTGTAGTGCTCCCTTTTGGAGCCTTTGGGTTTTTTTCTTCAGCTTTTTTCTTTGCTTCCGCAGCCTTTTTGTCTGCTTCTGCTTTTTGTTGAGCTTCAGCGGCTACATCAACACCGTCTCTATAATTTACGGTGCTTACGAGAGTTCCTTTGCGATTAAAAATCTTCCACTCTCCGTCTTTCTTTCCACTCTTGTAAGGTGTTTCAGCTTGAATTTCTCCAGAGTCGAAATACTTCGTCCATTTGCCGTTTTTCTTTCCTTCCAAATATTCGCCTTCTTGTTTCACATTTCCCGAATAATAATAGCGAACATAAGCACCTTCCTTCACGCCATTCTGATATTCGGTCTCTTCCATGATTTTCGAGTACGGATAAAACCTTTTGGACATGCCATGTCTAACATCGTTCACATATTCGATTTCATGAATCAACTCACCGCCGGAATTGTAGTATTTCCACACACCTTGCTTCTGACCAATTTCATCTGTTTTGTTCTTGTGCTTGTCCTTGCCTGGAGCATACTTCGGTTTTTCTTCCGTTTGTGCATCGGCCAATAACGGCAACAATATGAACAAAAGGGTGATTTTCAATAAGACCTTCATCGATGTGTGGGTGTGTTTCATAGGAGGGTATTTTTCCCAAAGCCATAAAAATAATAAAACTAACCTCAATTCCGTAATGGTTTGCCTGTGGTTAGGATGCTTTGTATTCTTTCCAATGTCTTTTTTTCGCCACAAAGCGACATAAAAGCCTCTCTTTCAAGGTCTAGCAGGTATTGTTCGGAAACCAATGCTGGAGCTGAAAGATCTCCTCCGCACATGATAAATCCTAGTTTCTCGGAAATCAACTGGTCGTGCTTCGACATAAAGTGACCAGCCTGCATCGCATTGGCGCCAGCTTGAACCATACCCAGTGCTGATTTACCCGGCACTCGGATGTTTTTGCGCCTCATAGGCATTGTGTATCCGGCATCATAAAGCTCAAGTACTCTCTTTTTCGCACTATAAACAAGGCGATTACGATTCATTACCACTCGGTCTTTACCATCCTGAAAGATTCCAAGATCGAATGCTTCATGTGCTGAGGTAGATACTTTGGCCATCGCAATAGTAAGAAACCTGTTTCTGAGTGCGTTGGTTTCCATATCTCCATCCTCGTAGGCATCACTAAGTCTCAAAACGAATTCTTTTGTTCCTCCTCCTCCGGGAATTAGACCTACACCAAATTCAACTAGTCCGGTGTAGGTTTCAGCAGCAGCCACAACGCTATCTGCGTGTAATGCCATCTCACAGCCACCTCCTAATGTTAATCCATGTGGTGCTACAACCACAGGTACCGAGGAGTACCTAACATGCATGTTGGTGTTTTGGAAGGCACGGATTGCGAAATCTAGCTCCTCATATTCTTGCTCGACTGCGAACATGAAAACCAAAGCAAGATTTGCTCCTGCAGAGAAGTTGGCACCTTCGTTTGCAATGACCAATCCTTTGAAATCCTTTTCTGCAATTTCAATGGATTTGTTGATTCCCTCCAAAATTTCTCCTCCAATGGAATTCATTTTGGTATGAAATTCCAAGTTCAACACACCATCTCCGAGGTCTAGCAGGCTCGATCCGGAATTTTTCCAAACCAATTTTTCGCCACGGATGATATTCAAGGATATGGCATCATTCTCCCCCAAGGCTTGTTGATGTTTTTGGGATGCCATGTCATAAGCTTTCAGTTGACCTTGAGTTATCTGGTAGAATGATTCAACTCCAGACTCCAGCATTTGTTTGACCCATGGTGCTGTTGTTAAGCCGTATGAATCTATAAGTTTCGTTGCTTCGCGAACACCTACTGCATCCCATGTTTCAAACGGTCCCGTTTCCCATCCAAATCCTGCTTTCAAGGCTCGATCTATGCTGTGGATATCGCTGCACACCTCGGGAATTCGCCATGACACATAGCTGAAAAGTTTGCAAAACAATTTCCTGTAAAATTCACCGGCTTTATCTTGTCCATAGAAAAGAGTTTTGGTTCTAGTGGCAAGATCGTCTATTCCTTTGGCCTGTTCCAAGGTGGCAAATTTGCTTTTGGATTGAGGGCCATATTCAAGAGTTTTAAGATTGAGAGATAGAATTTCGGTTTTACCTTGGCTATCTTTTGCCTTTTTATAAAATCCTTGACCTGTTTTATCGCCAAGCCATTTGTTGTCGAACATTGTCTTGACAAAAGGGGGTAGTTTGTATACATCCCTCATCGGATCATCAGTACATTTCTCGTAAAGTCCATTGGCAACATGCACCATAGTGTCTAATCCTACCACATCCGTGGTTCTGAATGTAGCCGATTTGGGTCGACCCAGGATGGGACCTGTTAGCCGATCGATATCCTCAACAGTCCAACCTTCCGCTTCAACCAAGTGCAACAAAGACATGATGGCAAATACACCTATTCGGTTTGCAATAAAAGCTGGCGTGTCATTACACACGATAGTTTCTTTTCCAAGGATGTGACTTCCGAACTCAAGCAGGAAGTCAATCAGTTCTTGCGAAGTGTCTGATGCAGGAATGATTTCCAATAGCCTCAAGTACCTGGGAGGATTGAAGAAGTGTGTTCCGCAAAAGTTTTTTCTAAAATCCTCGCTTCGTCCTGTGGCAATCAAATGCACTGGAATACCGGATGTGTTGGTTGAAACGATACTTCCAGGTTTGCGGAACGCATCTACTTTTTCAAATAGCTGCTGCTTCACATCCAGTTTCTCAACAATAGCTTCCAATACCCAATCGCAGTCGGATATGTTTTTTAAGTCATCTGAAAAATTACCGGTGGTAATCCGGTTTTGGTATGCCTTGCGGTATAGAGGGGATGGATTTGATTGAACGGCCTTCTTCAGCGATTCGTTGACAAGAGCGTTTCGTTGTTCCTTGGTGGTTTGGCCCGATGATAACTCAGGCACTCCGGGTGTGGGTATGTCGAGCAGCAAAACCTCCATGCCCGCATTGGCAAAATGGCAGGCGATGCGTGAGCCCATGATGCCTGAGCCCAATACGGCTACCTTTTTGATATTGCGCTTCATATTTATCGAATTACATGGGTTTTGCAAAAATGATCACATTGCAGCTTTTGGCTTTTGCCTTTTCATCATCGCCGGATTTCCGGCTTTCTGTTTTGTATATGACCATGAATTTTTTTCCAACTAATTCCTTATTGGTGACCCTGAAGTCGGCGGTTACAAATTCTCCAAATGCACCGCAGAAACTGATTTTTTCCTCTCCTTCGGTCTCAAAAAGCAATTCACAATCCACTTTATCGCAATCGGCCGATTTGTAAATGGCATTTACGGTTTTTAGGGATGAATTGGCGGGAGGTGTGGGAGCAATGGAGTTGCCACTGGTGCTATCGGAGGAAATCAATCCGTCTGCAGATGTGGTGTCCTTGTATTCCACATAATCGCTATCGGAGTTTACGCCAAGATCCTCCATGTAATCTACATCATTTTCTAGAGATGATGTGTCAAAAACGGCATTGTTTTCAGGATCGGGCAGGTCGACTGGTTTGACAGGCTGGTTGCCGCATCCTAACCAAAGGATTGAGGCTAGTAAAAAGGAAGGGGTAAGCAATCGATTAAATTTTCCCATTTCGTTTCAATTATCCAATTGCGAAATTAGTTGAAGTTACGGTTGGAGTTAAGTTCAATTCAAATTATAAATTCGATCCACCAACGCCTTGTTGTTTTCGATAATGACTTTGCGTTTTAAACTGAGCTTCGGGGTCATTTCTCCTTTTTGTATGGAGAACTCTTCCGACAAAAGCTCTGCCTTCTTGATGGTTTCGTGTTGTCCCAAGGTTTTATTGATGAGCTCTATCTCTTCATTTATCTTTTTCTTTATTTCTGGATTGGATGCGATTTCTGAATCTGTTCCAAGGCTGATACCTTTGGTATGACCCCATTCCCGGATGTGTGCAAACGCAGGTACAATCAAGGCCGATGCGAACTTTTGATTTTCGCCAATGACCATGGCTTGTTCGATGAAACGGGATTCTTTCAGTTTATTTTCGATGAACTGTGGTGCAATGTATTTTCCACCTGAGGTTTTGAATATCTCTTTTTTCCTGTCGGTGATTTTTAATTTGTCGCCTTGCCATTCGCCAATATCTCCCGTATGGAACCAGCCATCGCCATCAATCACCTCAGCTGTTAGGTCAGGCCTTTTGTAATAACCCATCATCAGGTTTGGCCCCTTGGAAAGGATTTCGCCATCCTCTGCGATTTTTACCTCAACACCCTCAATAACCCGTCCTACGGTACCTACTCCCATACCATCTTTTTGTAAGGTGTTCACGGTAATAACAGGTGAAGTTTCGGTAAGTCCGTACCCTTCCAAAACGGGTATGCCTGCAGCCCAAAACACCCTGGCTAGCTTAGGATTCAGAGCAGCACCTCCCGAAACTATGGCTCTGACTTGTCCGCCCAAAGCCTCGCGCCATTTAGGGAAAACCGTTTTATTTGCCAATGCCAATTGTATTCGATAGCCTATCGAACCTGGATTCGCAGGGTCATAAGCAAGGCCTAGTTGAAGTGCCCAAATAAAGAGTTTGTGTGAAACGCCCTTCAATGAGCTTCCTTTGGCAACAATTTTGTCATATACTTTTTCAATCAGTCTGGGTACGGCTGAGAAGGCAACTGGATGCACTTCCCTGATATTGTCTCCGATGGTTTCCAAACTTTCCGCATACCAAATGGACGCACCTAAATACATGTATGTATAGGTAAGCATCCGCTCGTAGATATGATTTAATGGAAGAAAGCTTAGTACTTTGTCTCCCGCATGTACAGGCGTAAGATGTCTTACCGCCAAAAAATTACTGACAAGATTGGAGTGACTCAACATTACTCCTTTGGGATCTCCCGTTGTGCCGGATGTGTACAGGAGGGTTGCTAGATCGCCTGGCTGGATGGATGATTTCGCCTTATCGAGTTTAGTTTGATCTTGATGGGTTTTGCCAAGCTCCAATAGTTCCGAAAAATGATTAAAACCCTCCACCTGGTTGAATGTATAAATCTGGGGAGGGCTCACCATGCCATCGGAGGCTTTTCGAGTTTTGGAGGCCAGCTCCGAACTTGAAACGAAAACGATTTTCACTTCAGCATCTAATAAAATATACCTGAGATCGTGGTCGCTGATGGTTGGATAAATGGGTACATCAACGGCTCCGCTTTGTAAAACGCCAAGGTCAGCAAAGTTCCATTCAGGCCTATTGTTTGAGATGATGGCCACTTTGTCGCCATTGCCGATGCCGAGATGGATGAGGCCTTGGCTGATCAAGTCGACCGTATTTTTGAAATCCTGTGTGCTGTGCTGGATCCATTTCCCCTTTTCCTTCCCTGCCAAAGCGCAACTTTGCGGGTGGTTTTGCAATTGATGATCCAATAAATCAAATAGCCTGCTTACCGACATAATTTATACTTGTTGATTGTAACAAAATAAATCAATTTTGAACTAAGAAATCGAACCCTTTATCAATAACCACTAATGAGCCACTTTACAGGCAATCCACTAACCTCCACACTGGGTATCAGGTTGCCAATCATCATGGCGCCCATGTTCTTGGTTTCCAATGAAGCCATGGTTGTTGAAGCGATGCGTTCGGGTATCATGGGCGTTTTCCCATCTCTGAATTATCGGGAAGAAGGGGAATTAGAAGCCTTATTGGGCAGATTGTCTGCTTTCTCCCGAACAGAGCCCTGCCAAGGGGCATTTGGGGTGAATTTGATAGTGCAAAAAACCAATTTGTTGTTTAAAAAACACTTGGAGCTATGTGTTTCGGCAAAGGTTCCATTTTACATTACCTCCCTAGGAAGTCCGAAGGAGGTTATTGAGGCGGCTCACAGTTACGGTGCCAAAGTTTATTGTGATGTAACCAATATGACCCATGCAGAAAAATGCGCATCACTCAAATGCGACGGATTTATTGCGGTGGGACAAGGTGCAGGAGGGCATGCGGGTCCTCACCCCTTATCTGTATTGATACCGGCTTTGAAGAGGGATTTTCCAGAAATTCCAGTAGTTGCTGCAGGAGGTATAGCAACAGGTTCTGGTGTTGTTTCCGCACTTGCCTTGGGGGCTTCAGGTGCATCAATAGGGACATTGTTTATTGCCACCGATGAGGCGGCGGTCGGAGATGCCTATAAAAATGCGGTATTGGAGTCTGGAATGGACGACATCGTCATGACGGAAAGACTCTCAGGGACTCCTTGTTCAATAATTGAAACCCCGTACTCTAAAAAAATCGGCTACAAGCAAAATGTCTTCGAAAAATATTTGTCCAATAATTCCTGGACCAGAAAATATTTCAAAGCATTGGTTCACATTCGTGGATTAAAAATGCTAGAACATGCTGTAAAGCCAGGAAACTATCAAAACCTCTGGTGTGCGGGAAAATCCTCCGAACTAATCGAAGAAAAGTCTTCTGTGACTTCGGTCATTACCAGGTTGGAACGGGAGATGGGTTTGACAATGGAACAGCTTCGCAAACAATTCGAATCATGACTGCGGACTTCATCCAAAAGATCTCAACAAGGGCATCTGCTTCCAAGTTCTACCTTTTTTTGCTCAATTTAATATTGGACAGGGCTATTCCATTCAACCGGCCGCATCGTGTGCGTATCAATAGCATTGCTCAAGGTCAAGTGACCACCAGCATGCCATTTATCAAAAGGAACAGGAACCATGTGGGATCTGTTCATGCATGCGGATTGGCTGCTCTCTGTGAATTCACCTCGGGGATTTCCGTAATGACATGTCTAACTTCCAATGAGTATCGGATTGTGTTGAAGTCGTTGAAGGTCGATTATCACTTCAGAGCTAAAAGCGCTGTTACTTGCAGTTATTCATTGGATGAAGCAGAATTTGCCAGAATGGTTGTTGAGCCATTAACTAAGTCGGAGTCGGTGGAATATGACACCACCTCTCAGGTATTTGATCATAATGGCAACCTGATTTGCACTGGAAAAGCAACATGGCAAATCAAGAAATGGGACAAGGTCAGATCCAAATGATTTGGATTTAATCCACAATGACCAGCTTCTGAGTTCGTGTTTTCGATTTGCTACCTATCAATTGGATTTGGTAAACCCCGGCTCTCAGATCATTCGTCGATAGGGTCATAGGCCATTGGTTGGAGGGCTTAAGGCTCCAAATAAGTCGACCTGCCATATCACGAAGTTCTACTGCAACGCAATCCATATTGGAATAAACCATTACCTCTCCGCCACGAGCAATTGGGTTGGGGTTCAGGGTCAATAAGGGATTTTCTACCGACTCGTTCAGCGAAGTCAATGCACAATTGATCAGGGTATTTAACGCATTTACCTTACCAACACCCCAAGTATTGTTTGGAAGCTGGTTTCCGGTCAGGGAGTCCTGTACTGCACACTGAAGAATGGCATTTTTAACATCTAGATAGTCTGCTCCAGGGTTTTGCTCTTGGAACAATGCCGCCACACCTGCAACAACAGGAGCAGCCGAACTGGTGCCGCCATCACGGAAGTGTAAACCACCTTGGGCGATCACTGGAATGGCATTGGGAATGTTTTGCCACTGTGTTAAAAGGGATAGTTGCCCTGCAGACAAGGTGGTGCTTCCTGGTGCCGCGATATCTGGTTTGATTCTTCCATCTCTCGTTGGCCCTTTACTCGAATTGGGAACGATATCGCCAGGAGTGGCAGTGGTATCGGCAACAATGTTTCCGGCGAAGTCATAATAGAAAGTGCGGTTGAAATGGTTGCCTACGGTTATGACTTCATCCAAGCATTGAAAGCCACTAACAATGGTGGAATTCAAATCGGGGAGTTTATACTTCACCATATCAGGAACTGTGCTCACACTTGGAAGCCCCGTAGTTAGAAATCCTGATTGCAAAGTACCATCATAAAATTTCCAAAGGTCGAATCTTCCTGTGCCTTGGGTCATCAATCGCCAGGCATAGGTTGTGGAGTCGGGACGAATAACCATTTCCATTCTGCAAGCAGGTCCCTGAAGGCTTCCAAACATTTCTACAATGGCCAATCTGGTTCCGGTAGGGGAGAAAAGGGTATCTCTTTTAAGAACCCCCTGACAGTAGCTGAAATTCCTAAAAGGTGTTCTTCCTCTATATGTGGGTTGGCTGTAGTCAGCATCCGCTCCCAAAGCAAATTGGATTCCATTAAATACACCTGTGTCGCCCCAGATTTGTAGATAGGTGTATGGATAATTGGGGTTATGCCTCAACCAGGTGAATGAGGTGTCATTGGATGCGTTGTATCCCAAGTGAAACGGTACATTGCCAGCGTTGCCAGCAGCGGCAACTAGTGTGCGACCTGGTTGTTGAACAATCATGTTTTTAATCATGAGGGCTTGCAAGTCGTTTCCGTCATGAGAGCCATAGTAAGTACCAAGACTTGCATTTATGATGCAGGGAAGTCCCAGCTGTTGAGCCTTGGTGTAGATGTAGTTGACGGCATCCATTATAGTTGGGCTACTGCTGTTGTTGAAATCTACAGCCACCTGAATCATGACCGCATCAGGTGCCACTCCTTTATTTGTGCCATTGGCAGACCCGTCGCTAGCTGCGATGCCGGATACATGGGTGCCGTGACCAAATCCTTGTTCGTCGTTGGTGTTTGCGGTGCCGGCATTGATTTCCGATTCATTCCATTCCTGTCCATAGCCAAAGGGTTGTGGCGTGTTTGCCGCAATAGGCTTGCGTTGATCCCAAATGAATTTCACCCTGGTATTTCCGAGAGAATCGAGTAGGTCCGGATGAGTCAGGTCGCATCCTGTGTCTATGATGCCTATGGCGATTCCAGCACCTGTGTAAGGAACACCAAGTAGGGGGTGGCCCAGGTGGATCGGGTTCACCTGAATAGCAGAACGCATAGAGTCGTTCATCAATTCATAGTAGGATCGAACCATTTCAATCCGTTCCACTTGTGCAGAACGGGCCAATTCGTTCAATGCTGGAATGTTGATTGTCATAGAGACAATATCTGCGTAAGCATATTTGAATGCTCCATTGTGTTTCGAAATGATCTCTTTAATGGTGTTTACATCTCCTTTGGCAAGTATATGTAATGGATCCGAAGTGGTTGTTTCACCGGTGCTAAGCTGATAAAGAGTCATGTCAAGTTTTTCGAACCCTTGAGCAAACGAAAGTTGGTTCAAAAACAAAAGGAAACCCAAGCAAAATAATCGAAGGAAGGGCTTTTTCATGGTTTTTTGATTGAGGAGTACAACGGATTTATTGTAATGGGTGTGGCTTAGCATTGATGCACAATAATAGCAATAATGAAACAATGGTTAAGGTATTGTGGTTTGCCAGCCAAGCAAGTAAAATGTTATCACTTAAAAGTAAGGGAAACAAGCCCGATTGGCAAGGAGGTCGTTAAATCTGTCGGGAATTGATTTCGGCCCCGAGTCCATCTAATGTAGCTATTGGAAAATATTCACAGCCTCCACACCTTTAAGTTCTGGGATGGCTTTTAGCAGGGATTGCTCGATTCCCGCCTTAAGAGTCATTTGGCTCATGGAGCAGGAGCTACAGGCCCCCTGTAATTCGAGCCTCACAATCATCTCTTCGGTTACTTCAACTAGGCTTACATTTCCGTTATCTGCTTCCAAATAAGGTCGGAGAGAATCCAGTGTGGATTCGATTCTTTCCAAAAGCTTTGGATCATTGTGGCTCATGGCTACAAATTTAGCAATTGGCCATCAATAAGCGTTGGCCTGTACCGTTTTAGTAGGCTCCATGGTAGCATTACGGATGGCTACCTGCTGAGCCAAGTTAGCTGCAGCCATCATCAAGGACATGGCGGCATTCGAATCTTCTTGCAAAACCACAGGAGTGCCTCTATCACCACCTTCACAAACCCCTTGTACTAAAGGAACTTGCCCTAACAATGGCACATTTAATTCCTGAGCCAAAGCTTTGCAGCCCTCTTTACCAAATATGAAATACTTGTTTTCTGGCAGCTCTTGAGGGGTGAACCAAGCCATGTTTTCCACAAGTCCAAGAACAGGCACTTTAATACTGTCCATTTGGAACATAGCGATGCCTTTTCGTGCGTCAGCAAGTGCAACTTTTTGAGGGGTTGATACCACAACAGCACCGGTAACGGGCACGGCTGAGACAAGTGTCAGATGGATGTCTCCGGTACCAGGGGGTAGGTCGATTAGCATATAATCCAACTCACCCCAATCTGCATCTGAAAATAATTGGCGTAGCGCTTTGGATGCCATAGGTCCTCGCCAAACAATGGCTTGAGAAGGATCCACCATGAAACCAATGGACAGCATTTTAACACCGAATTTTTCAACGGGCACCATGTACTGTTTTCCATCCCGCTCGTTCACATAAAGGCTCTCATCTTCCACTCCGAACATAATGGGGAGTGATGGTCCGTATATATCTGCATCAATCAAACCTACTTTGGCTCCTGTTTGAGCCAAAGCAATTGCCAGGTTCACGGCAACGGTTGATTTCCCTACACCACCTTTGCCTGATGCGATGGCGATGATGTTTTTTACTCCCGGAAGTAAATTGCCATCCTGCCCCCTTCGGCTTGTCACCTCCGCAGTCATATTTACGGTAACCTCTGCTTGATCGTCTACAAAATGAATGATAGCATTAATACACGCTCTTTCGATAAGTGCCTTTAAGGGGCATGCGGGTGTGGTCAAAACGACTGTGAAAGACACTTTTTTGCCATCCACCATCACATCGCGGATCATATTTAAGGTTACCAGGTCTTTTTTCAAGTCCGGTTCCTCTACATTCCTAAGTGCGTCAAAAACTTGTTCAACGGTAATTGCCATATGCGTTGTTTTTTACAAAGATAGCCAATCATCAAGTTTTCAATTCCTTGGCGGGATCCCAAAAGATTTTATCAAAATCAACCACTTTGTCATTGATAACGATAACACCTTCCGATTCCAATAGTTTTTGCATCAAGTTACTTCCACCAAAGTGATGTTTGCCTGTTAACATTCCATTTCGATTGACAACCCTTTGAGCGGGCACCAGTGGTTTAACAGAGTGAGATGCGTTCATGGCCCACCCAACCATTCTGGAGGATCCTTTTGCCCCTAAGGAGTTGGCAATGGCTCCATAGGTGGTTACTCTTCCTTTCGGAACTAGTCTGACTATGGCATAAACCAATTCGAAAAAGGTTAGCTTGTCGGCTTTTGGCTCCATTTCATTTAAAAAACGAGGCCGTCTGATTAGGACGGCCTCAAGGAAAGTTCAAACAAGTTCATTTATTGAACCACAATCTTCCTTACAATGCTATTGCCTTCGGAAGAAATGATGACGCTGTAAATACCTTTGCCAAGATTACTGATATCGAACGATTTTTTTGAGTCGGATGGCAGTGATTCGTACGATGATTGGAGGATTGTTTTTCCAAGCATATCGATGAAAGATAATGAAACATTCTTTTTCGGAGATTTTCCAAAGTCGATATGTAAAATATCCGATGCGGGTGTCGGGAATATGGCTATATCATTGCCAAAGTCCGAATCATCAAGACCTGTTCCAATGCAAGCCAAAAGGGAGATATCATCCACAAAGAAATTGGTTACGCCGCCATTTGTACCATAAACCCTGGAGAAGAACTTGAGTGTATGGGCTTGGCCATCTGCGTAAGCGTTCAAATTGACAGTTTGCAAAGAATATCCAACCTGACCACAAATGGTGGAAGCTCCAGTGGTTGCAAATACGGTATCAGAGTCAATCACAACTTTTAGAAAGTCATCTGGTCCGTCGCACTCACTTTGCTCCAGCCAGAAGTACAGTGTAAGGTCATTGTTGGCTGCCACAGGACCGAAAGACTGCTCAACCGACGATTCTTCGAATGTGGCAATGCCTCCAAACCACGACCAATATGTACCGGTTCTGGGTCCGGTGCCTCCACCATTTCCACAGCCAGAAAGATCGCACAAAGGAGTTCCAAAATTGGTAGAGGCCTCTGTCCATGAACCAGAGCCTGGGCCGTTTTCAAAACCCCCATCCGTTGATTTCTCTCCGCATGCAACTACTCCTACCAATTGACTGGTGGTATTGGTTCCACAGGGGCTAGTAATGGTTAAAGTAACGGTGTAGAAGCCGGCGGCGGCATAGGTATGAGTTGGACTAGGGTTGGTGCTGGAGTTGCCGTCCCCAAAATTCCAACTGTAGGTGGATGCACCGGTAGAAGTGTTGGTAAAGTAGGTGGTTAATCCGACCGTATTAAATGTAAAGGAAGCCGCGGGTGAATTGGCGAATACGAAAATGGAATTTGTTTGGGCGTCTGAACAGCCTCCTGAACTGACGGAATAGGTTACGCTAACCGATCCCGACAAGCCTGTTGGATTGAAAATGTTTCCAGATACTCCAGGACCAGACCATGTACCACCTGTCGTTCCCACTACCAGCGAATTCAGATTTACAGCTGGCGAATTGGCGCAAATGGAGGCAGGGGCGTTCCAACTTGCAACAGGGCCGTCATCGAACACCAATTTCCAAGATGTGATGACTCCTGTATCAAATCCTGCGTTATCGGAAACGAAGAGTTGCCAAGTCCCGTTGGGTGAGCCTCCGCCTGCATTGATTGAGTTCAGGTTGGTTCCGTTTGCTGCAGTAAAACTGCCAGCGATGCTGGGTGCAGTGGTACCACAAACATTTTCCAATTCATTACCCAATCCCAAATCAATACAAACATCCACATCATCTCCATCGCAACCGCTCAATAGGGCGGGAACGCCAGGGCGATCCATGAGGGTGATAGTGTTACCAGAGGGAGATGTTAACCGTACGATTAGATCTCCTACCCAAGAGTGGGCAATGGTGAAACAAACGGAAGCCAGTTTGGCATCAACGCCGAGTGTGTTGCCGCTTACTCCGGTAATGGTTTGGGAGTTGGTTACTCCAGCTGCGTTACCATCAGGAATGGCGACATTTAGTCCATTGAAGCTGGTTGTATCGTTACATGCACCGGGTGACGGCGGGCAGCTTTCGATGGTAATGTCGTCCACAAAGAAATTGGTAGCATTGCCATTGGCTGCAAAAGTGGTTGAATTGAATTCAATCAGATGAGGATTTCCATCGGCGAAAGAGGAAAGGTTCACGGTTTGCAAAGCATAGCCTGTGGTTCCGCAGGCAGGGTTAGCTCCTGTGGTCTGAAACACCTGCTGTCCATCCACACGAACTTCCAGAAAATCCTGCGGTCCGTCGCACTGTGGTATTTCGAGATAGAACTTCAAGGTGATGTTGTTTCCGGAGGGGAAAGTAATCGTTTGGGAAACGGATCCTGTTTCAATACCTCCTGGGAATCCACCAAACCACGACCAAAACGATCCCGAACGAGGACCAGTGCCGCCACCATTACCACAGCCTGCCAAATTGCACAAGGGTGTTCCAAAATTGGTAGAGGCTTGCGTCCAGGCCGGACCAGTTGGTCCTGCTTCAAATCCGCCATCAATTGCGATATTTGGACAGCCACCTGTGCCAACAGTTGCCAAAACAGATACATCATCAATAAAGAAATTCGTACTTCCTCCGTTCACGGAAAATGTAGTGGAGAAAAATTCAATGTCATGAGGAAGTCCGTCCGCGTAGGATGAAATATTGATAACTTGCTGGGAGTATCCAAGAACGCCGCATAGGTTGTTGGCTCCTGTTGTAGTGAAAACGGAGTTGCCATCAATGCGAACCTCAAGGAAGTCTTGCGGACTGTCGCAAATGATTTGCTCAATCCAAAAGGACAAGCTGGTAGTGGCGCCTGCTGGAATAATAATGGTTTGTGAAATAGACGCCGATTCTGTACCACCCGGCAATCCTCCGAACCAAGCCCAGTATGTACCGTTTCGAGGTCCTGTTCCGGAGCCGTTTCCACATGTGTTCAAATCACAAAGTGGTGTTCCGAAATTCGTAGAGGACTGAGACCATGCCGTTACGCCTGGCCCGGTTTCAAAACCTCCATCAACGATAAGTTGGGTTTGGGCAGATGCTATTCCCGTAAAAAGGAAGGCCCATGTGGTAAATATGCAGATGATGTAAATTGCTTTTTTCATGGTCTGTCCGTTTTAGTCTATAATAGAATACTTGGATGCGTTTTCAAGAATGAACTTCTTACGGTCCGCAGGAAGTTTTTCGAAATCAGCACGGCTGATGGCGTAAGGGTTTTCGCGTTTCTTCGGTGTACAGTTTCTTGCGCTTGAACCACCTTGGTTGTTGACGATGGCGCCTCTCTTCTGAACTGAAAGCTTTGAGTCTAGTTTAGCTTTACTGCCTGTTTCGGGCTGTTGTAACTGTGACTGCGGGGTTGAGCTTGTGAGGTTTTTTTTGTTTCCAGGATGCTTTTCAAAGCTCTGACCTTGTAGGGAATTCGCATGGCTTAAGGCAAAAAGCGCAATAGCCATTGAAAGAAGGGTTGTTTTCATGAATGTTTTTTTTGTACTACTACAAACATAGTGAATCGTTTTCAAATTTGTATCGATGTGACGAGGGTTTGCATGTCTGACTAATTTATTGGATAACTTAGCGATTCCAATTCAGAACTATTGTTGCCAAAACCCAAACATATAGGAGTCCTTACCTCGGGAGGCGATAGTCCAGGCATGAACGCATGCGTTCGAGCTGTGGTTCGCAGGGCTTTGGCCGATGGTATTTCCCTAACGGGAATCAAGAGAGGTTTCCAGGGTCTGATTGAAAAGGACTTTGAAACTTTGGATTCCCGTTCGGTTTCCAACATCATACAGAGGGGTGGAACCGTACTCAAATCGGCACGAAGCATGGAGTTCATGTCGGTTGAAGGCAGAGTTAAAGCCTATAATAACATCGCCGATGCGGGATTGGACTCATTAGTGGTTATAGGAGGTGATGGCACTTTCAAGGGAGCTGTGCAATTTGAGAGAGAGCATGCGGTTAGAGTCGTTGGTATACCAGGAACCATTGACAATGATTTGTCAGGCACCGATTTTACTTTGGGATTCGACACAGCAGTGAACACGGCTGTTGAAGCTATTGATAAAATCAGAGATACAGCCGCATCTCACGACAGGTTGTTTTTTGTGGAGGTCATGGGTCGCCATGCCGGACATATTGCTTTGGCTGCCGGAATTTCCTCTGGAGCGGAGGCTATCCTTATGCCCGAAACGCCTACCGACATACCTGCACTTTTATCAAATCTTGAGCTTGGAAAAAGCGCCGGAAAGACATCGAATATTGTAATTGTGTGTGAGGGTGATGAGGCAGGCGGTGCATTCAAAATCGCTGAAAAGGTACGATCATTAGCACCACAATATGATACTCGTGTTACGGTTTTAGGTCATATCCAAAGAGGTGGATCTCCTACGGCTTTTGATCGCATTTTGGGAACTCGTTTGGGCGTGGCAGCAGTGGAGGCATTGATTGATGGAAAATCCGGTGTTATGGCTGGTCTAGTTCAAGGGAAAGTGGCTTTGACATCATTTCAAGATTGTATTTCCATTACCCACCTTCCAGATACCGAAATGTTACGCATCTCTAAAATCACCAATATCTAAATCATGGGAGCCATTTTAATTGCGGATAGCGGATCCACTAAAACCGATTGGCGCTTTTTGAATAACGATGGAGCATGGGTCTCATTTGAGACCAAAGGATTCAATCCGCTATTTACCGACACAGATTATATTCTCACAGAGATCAGGTCCAATTCTGAATTGCTTGCTTTATCAGGGTCATTGGATCGCATTCGTTATTTCGGCGCAGGCTGTTCCAGCGATGATCGAAAATCCATTGTATCGAATGCCTTGAAAGCAGCTTTCGGTCCATGCGATATTGTTGTTGATCACGACATGATGGGTTGTGCCATTTCACTTTGCCAGGGATCGCCAGGAATTGCAAGCATCATTGGAACTGGTTCCAATTGTTGTTATTTCGATGGCGAATCTAAGCTTGTAAGTCATCATGGGTTAGGACATATTCTTGGAGACGAAGCCAGTGGAAGTTACTTTGGAAAGAAATTGGTGGCTTATTTTCTTTATGAACGCATGCCTGCGGATCTTCGGCAGTCTTTTTTCGATGATTATCAAACCAACAAGGAGGATGTTTTGCGCCGGGTTTATCGCGAACCGCTGGCCAATGTTTACCTGTCAACTCATGCCAAATTCCTTTCCAAGCATCGCCATCATCCATTCATCGAAAACCTATTGAGAAATGGAATTGCTGAATTCATAGAAACGAATGTGCAGAGTTACCCTGAGCACATAAATGTCCCTGTTCATTTCACCGGATCCATTGCGTTCCATTTTAAAGATGTGGTTGAATCAGTCCTGATGGAAAAGGGCTTGACATTGGGCAACATCATACAAAAGCCTATCACTGGCCTTTGTGATTATTACATCAAATACTGATGCCCTTGGGTAATAGCCCACTTGCATCTCCTCCATTACGGATGATATCGCGTATTATCGTGGAAGAAATGGCTTCGTGTTCCGGTTTCGAGAAGAGGAATACCGTTTCGATTTTCGGATTCAACATGGAGTTGACGATTGAAATCGATTTTTCAAATTCGTAATCTGCTGCATTTCTAATTCCTCTGAGAATAAATCCTGCTTGGTGTTTATTGCAAAAATCTACGGTAAGGCCATCATACGCCATTACAGATACCTTGGGGTTTCCATCAAAGGATTTAATAACCATTTCCAGCCGCTTGCTAGCATCAAAAAGGTATTTTTTTTCTGAGTTGGTCCCGACGCCCACGATCACTTTGTCGAACACATCAAGTGAACGATGGACGAGGTCGACATGGCCGATGGTGATGGGATCAAAGCTACCCGGGAATATGG
>JBKCHO010000092.1:0-4012 GCA_046302815.1 Bacteroidota bacterium
ACTGGTAACGGCAGGGTAGAATGATGCGCTACCCGATTGAACAAACGCTTGAAAGTTGGAGTTGCAAGGATTTGTATTGCCGATCACCAAGGTGTCACAATATTGAGAGGAGCAAGCAATGGGACCCGTGGTGATGGTGAGGCATACATAATAAATGCCAGGTGCAAAAGCAGTAACAGGATTTTGCTGTGTGGATGTCAATCCATTTCCGAATGTCCAAGAGTATCCTGTGATGTTACCGCTAGATACAAATGATGAATCGTAGAATTGGACTTGAGTTCCATTAGGATTTGTGCTTCCGATAGAATACACGAATCCGGCTTGACAGAACATTTGCGCATTAGCAGTTGTCATTTGAACCGTTGTGAAAACCAACGCAGCAATCAATAGTTTGTAGAGTTTGTTCATTTGAGCGGCTTTATAAGTGATAGTATTGATAACAAAGCTATTCATTTTATTTGCTTTTCGTTTATCAAAAATGGATAATATTCGGTAATTATATGGTTCAATATTTTGTTTATAAAATTGAATATCAGCGTTTATGGTATTTTTTTAGTGTGTTTTTATCGGAGAATTTTATGATTTACAAAGTGTGCTGATTCATTTTCCTTGAATTGCAGCATCTTTACATCAAATTATGGAAGCCGGACTTTATATCATACCCACACCTCTGGGCAACTTGGAGGATATTACCATCCGTGCAATTCGATATTTGAAGGAGGTTGACATGCTTTTTGCTGAGGATACCCGCACAACCCGCGTTTTACTGCAACATTTGGGAATCGATAGAAAGGCGATGTCGCATCATCAACACAACGAGCATCAATCAGCTCCAGAAATTGTGCGTTTGATTGCTCAAGGCCAATCGGTTGGACTGGTAAGCGATGCAGGCACTCCAGGAATTTCCGATCCGGGATTTTTATTAGTCAGGGAAGCGCTCAAAGCAGGTTTGCATGTGGAATGTTTACCTGGACCAACCGCTTTTGTTCCTGCCTTGTTGATAAGCGGTATGCCTTGTGATAAATTTCATTTCGAGGGCTTCCTTCCTATCAAGAAAGGTCGTCAAACCAGATTACAGAAGCTTTCGCAGATACCACACACGGTAGTGCTGTATGAGTCGCCACATCGCATAATTAAAACCCTTGAACAAATTATTGAATTTTTCGGAGAAGAAAGATCCATAAGCGTCTCTCGAGAGTTGACAAAGCTCCACGAACAGACTATCCGCGGATGCGCAACAGAGGTGCTAGTTCATTTCAAAGCCCACGAGCCTAGAGGGGAGATGGTAATAATCATAAAGGGAATTGACGACTAGCCCTGAGCTTGTCGAAGGGTTGACAATTGACGACGTACGATTTACGATGTACGATTGAACCTTTTAGTGTGCGAAGCTCTACTACGTGGGACGATTTACTATTTAGTTTGAAAAGCCTTATGTGGAAGTTTGTTTTGGAGTGGCTCCGCTACTTTTGGATATTTATTCTTTTAAATGGGGATTATATTTTAGCCCTCAGTTTTTTAATTGTGGCGACTATTATTGAGATGATTTCATTCAGCTCTTTTCTTAATTCGTATGTTTTTCCTCTTTCGATTAATCCGCATTCCTCCAGTAATTCCAACCAATACACGGTTTCGTCTGCCTCCTCTTCTACAATTTTTAATTTGTTTATGTAATCTGCGGTTGATTTTGCCCTGGCAGCCGATCTATAATTGGCCCCAATAGATGTTGAGGATCTCAAAAGTTGATTTGAGATTGTTTTTCCAACTTGTGATTCTTTGATTTCAGAACAAAGATGAATGCAGCGGATTCCAACCGCTTTTGTTCGCAACTTAATGTGCTCTACCATTTGAAAAGTTTAGAGTTGTAAATAGAAAAAAACAAAAAAGCTAATAGAATTATATATCTACAGAAAATCGATCAAAGAAAAAATACATTTAACATAAACACGAATGAATAATCAATTATTCATAGTGCCCGAATCGCCCAATTTACTACATCGTCAATCGTCAATCGTCAATCGTCAATCGTCCATCTTCCATCGTACGTCGTCAATCGCACGTCGTCAATCACATAAAGGCATTCTCGCCCGTTATGTCCATTCCCGTGATGAGCAAATGGATGTCGTGTGTGCCCTCATAAGTTACTACAGACTCGAGATTCATCATGTGACGCATGATCGGGTATTCACCAGTGATTCCCATACCTCCATGAATTTGACGCGCTTCGCGTGCAATTTCAAGAGCCATGTTCACATTGTTGCGTTTCGCCATAGAGATTTGCGCTGGCGTTGCACGGTTCTCGTTTTTCAAAACACCCAATCGCCAAGTCAAAAGTTGCGCTTTGGTTATTTCGGTGATCATCTCGGCTAATTTCTTTTGTTGCAATTGGAAGCCGCCTATTGGTCGGCCGAACTGCTTACGCTCTTTCGAGTAGCGCAATGCGGAATCATAACAATCCATGGCAGCACCAATAGCACCCCATGATATACCATATCGAGCGGAGTTCAGACACCCCAAAGGTCCCTTTAGACCCTTAACATTAGGTAGCAGGTTCTCTTTGGGTACTTCAACATTATCGAAAACCAATTCACCAGTTGCAGAAGCACGAAGCGACCATTTGTTATGCGTTTCAGGAGTGGTAAATCCTTTCATGCCGCGTTCAACAATTATACCGCGAATGACACCCTCTTCATCTTTTGCCCAAACAACGGCTACTTGCGCAAAAGGAGCATTGCTGATCCACATTTTTGCTCCATTCAATAAATAATGGTCGCCTTTGTCTTTGATGTTGGTAACCATGCCACCGGGATTCGATCCATGATCAGGCTCGGTGAGTCCGAAACAACCCATCCACTCGCCAGAGGCAAGCTTAGGAAGGAATTTTTTCCTTTGTTCTTCCGAACCGTATGTGAATATCGGATACATCACCAATGAGCTTTGAACGGATGCGGTTGATCGTAAACCGCTATCACCTCGCTCCAACTCTTGCATGATGAGTCCGTAAGAGATCTGGTCCAATCCACCGCCACCATATTCAACTGGAATGTATGGACCGAACGCACCTACTTCGGCAAGGCCTTGTATGAGATGGGCTGGGAATACACATTTCTGACAAGCATCTTCAATGATTGGAGAAACCTCCTTCTTTACCCAGGCTCTCACCGTGTCTCGAATCAACTTGTGCTCATCGGTGAGCAACTCGTCCAACAAATAATAATCAGGTGCTTGAAATCGATCCTGGGCCATAATTTTTAAAATTTTAGTGAGGATTTTTTTGGTTTTGCAAATTTAATCAATATCATCGAACCCAATTTTAAGGCTTGTTAATCAACACTTTGCCTGAAAATAAAAGCTTGTACTTATCGAAAATGTAATAGTAGTATAACCCTTGAGGAATCCAATAGGTTTCCGGTTGCCAAACGGTTCCAACAACAGTTTCATAGATAACGGGCTTTCCTAAAACATCATAAATCGTACAAGTTAGTTCATTCATTCCAGGGTTATTGAAATACCAGTAGCAGTTGTTGTGGCATGGGTTTGGAAATTGAGTGATTCCTTCCTCCTGGTAATTGATGTATTGTATCATCCTTACATCGGAGTATAACCCTTGGAGTCCCGCATCCAAACGATAATGTGAGGTTCGATTTGATACGGGCGAGGTATCAATGTGGTTGTAGAAAGTTTCTCCAATAGAACTACCGCAAACACCTTCGAATTCATAAATACTTTCAAACAGGCTCCCGTCAACCGACCTTTCAACACGAATGCCATTGCATGTGGCTCCGCTGAAAATGGAAAAGTCGATTTGAACTCCTTCTTCCACTTGTCTCAATTGAAATGACTTGAAAATGGTGTCTGACTGCCCCAACATAATATGTGGACAAAGTGCTAAAAGGAGGAAAAAAAATCTAAACCTTAACATCGCTAACAAATTTAAGCCAAACATCATTCCTTTGGCAGTCAATCTGGAAAACTGATGGTTTTTGTGTAAGTTTGGTAAAACAACGCAACA
>JBKCHO010000093.1:0-4968 GCA_046302815.1 Bacteroidota bacterium
AATAAATTTCTTTTCCTGATGGCGACCATTGGTAGGAATCGATGCTGTAGTCGAAGCCTTCTGTCATTTCCGTTTTTGTTCCGGTCTTGAAATCATAGTTGAACAGTCGGTTGCGGTCGGCTTCATATTTGGGAGTGGCCATGCTAAGCCAAGTTAGTCGGGAACCGTCTGGTGAAAAGGCTGGCTTGGTGTCGTACCCGATCATACCTTCCGACAAATTGGTGGTTTTCTTACTTTCCAAATCATAGAGGAAGATGTCGGAATTGGTACTCATGGCCGCATCCACTCCTGTAAGTTTTTTACAGGTGTAGGCTATCTTCTTACCGTCGGGACTCCAAGCGATTTGGTCGGCTTCACCAAAAGGCATAAGGGGAGAATCGTAGGGTTCGCCTTCCATGATGTCTTTGTATTCTCCTGCCAATCTTTTTTTCTCTTCGCTATAGATCACATGAAAAATATGGCTGGAGTTTTGATCCTCCCAATGATCCCAATGGCGATACATGAGGTCGTCGTAAACTCGGGCGGTTGTTTTATCCAGGTCGCTTTGGTAATCGCGGAACGATTCCATTGTTTTCACATCACGGGTAATCCAAACATTTACGCCGTTGGGCGCAAAGGCCAGGTTAGACACATCCGTATCGGTAAAACTTACCTGTTCTTTGTCGGTGCCATCGGGATTCATCATCCAAACTTGGCTGGAGCCCGATTTGGTGGATAGGTAAAAGATTTTTTTGCCCGATGGGTGCCACACGGGGTTGCTGGCACGATCGTTTGGTTTGGCGATTTCTATTGGTGTTCCGCCAGTTAATGAAATGGTGTACAATGAGTTAAAGCCCTTATTGTCTTGGATATTGAACCGGCGGACCCCATAAACCAAGGTTTTGCCATCGGGGGATAGGGAAGGGCTCGAAACTCTGCCCAGCATCCACATCAGTTCGGCGTTTATTGGCGCTTTATTGGGTGCCTGTGCGATGCTTAGATTTGAAATCAAAACACAGGAAATCAGAAAGATAATGGCTTTTTTCATCGTTTAATGTTGGGTTTTTGTTTTGCCTAATCGGAGTTCAAATTTGATGATTTTACAACGATTGAGTTCTACTTGGGTTTACTTGGTTTTTCAACAAAACAACACTTTGCCATAGTTTTTGGGTGATTCACCCCCAACTTGGACTATTTTGGTCAATAGTTTGTAAGTCCCAAGCTACAAAACAAACTATTTTACAATCTAAATTGTTTTACAATCAACACTTTACGAATTCGCTTACAAAACCTTGAATTTCTTGGATTTTGATAAAAAAAATAGTCTTCATCTAGTATTTCATATCAATAAATCTTTAAATTTGACACGATTGGGTGTGGACTATCCCTGCTGCATCTGATTCACATAACCGGAAATAAAAAATCTAACCAAATAACCTGTTCACCATGATAGGAAAAACTACCAAAATCAACCGCTTTCAGAAGTCGATTTTTGTTCTCTTGGCCATCGCTTTCTCGACCTTGTGTTTCACTAAGCAGTCGTCGGCGCAGGTGATGTACAACGAAAGTTTTGAGATCACAAACGGTTCTGCTGTAACCTACCCGTTGGCTTCGTTGCCGATTGGATGGAATCAGTTCAAGTACTGTACGCCAAGTCCATTCGCGGGTTATCCAGCCGGTAACTGCTTCTCCACTTCGGTTGGTTTCAGCCGATACGGTGCAGGATCAATCAACCCTGCTGCTTCCCCTCGCACTGGCAGTACCATGTTGGGATTTAACTCGTACAGCATTTTTGCAGGAGAAAAAGCCTATGTGGTATCAAAGAAGTTGGATATTGCCACTGTAGGAGCCAGCAATGTAACAGGATCTGTTTGGATTTACAGGGACAATGGTTTTGCAACCAATGCGGATAGTATTTCCATTTTGGTTTACAGAGCTACTGGAGGTCCTGCTTTGAATGCGGCCAATGCGCCTGTGAATGTTGTTTCCGGTTATCCTCGCTCTTGTACTCTGCCTACAGCAGGAGCATGTGGTGCTTGGGAGCAAATTTCTTTCACCATACCCAATAGCGTAGTCGCTACATGGGCTGCAGCAGGTATGTATGTAGCCATCATGGGACACTCTCAGGATGGGAACAACATCTATTTAGATGACTTTTCAGTTCAGGAGTATCCTGCAGCTGCCCCCACTGTTGTGGCTGCCCAAACAGCGGTTACACTTCAAAACACAGCTACTACACAGCCTAACCAGTTGAACCAATTGATTATCGGTTGCAAAATTCAAACTACTGGTAGTAACGCCACCACCGGAACTAAACTAACAATCAACAACTGGACATTCAACACCAACGGTTCTAACAACCCGCCTACCGACATTTCGGCTGCCAAGCTATGGTGGACTGGTGGTACCAATGCTTTTGATCCTTCTTTGGCCATTCAGATTGGCACGGTCGCCAACCCTTGGGCCACTAATTACACCTTCTTATCTACTGCGTGGGGAGGCGGAGCAGATTCATCCCGTTGGTTGCAATATGGCGACAATTATTTTTGGATTACATACGACATAGCACCAACAGCTGTCTCTGGGAATTTTGTTGATGCGGAGTGGGTATCGGGTCAGTTTAATGGGGCCAGCACTTTGTCTATTTCTCCACAATCTTTGGCCGGTGCCCGTCTAATCGACTTGACCTATTGTATTCCCGCATACGCAGTAGGTACTGCGTGGGCAGGTTATTCTAACAACGACTACATTCAATGTGTGCAATTAGATGATTTCAATGGAACGGGCGGTATTAATAACGGTCCGCTAGGTAACCTGCCTGCCACAGCCGCGGGTCCTTGTGCGGCAGGTGCACCTTGTGGTTTCCAATCGCACCCTCCCGATTATGAATTTTTCCTGCCCGCTGTTAACAAGACAGCAATTCTCACTGCGGCTAACACTTATCAAATCAAAGTGGCTTGCGGAACCTGGTTCTCCGCCAACTACATCGCTGCTTGGATTGACTATAACAAAACCGGAACCTTCACCAACACCTTGAACATCGGTGCTACGGCTACATTATTGTCTGGAGGTGGTGGCGAAAAGATTTGCCAGTCGCCTTCTTTGGTTAATAGTGGAGGTAGCTGTACAGGTCCTGCTGGATCCAATTTCACCCAAACCTTCACAATCCCTGCAGATGCCTTGCCGGGTAACACGCGTTTAAGGGTTCGTGAGGTGTATGCAACATCCCAAATCGATCCATGCGCATTCGCTACTTACGGTGAAACGGAAGATTATGTGGTTACCATCATTCCTCCCTGTGCACCAGCCTGGATTGGTTGGAAAACTTGGTTGGGCTTTACCGAAGATTGGAACAACCCTGCCAACTGGTGCGGTGGTGTGCCCACTATCAACGACAATGCCCGTATTCCTGTTTACGGTGCTGGGCCTAACGACCGTCCCGGTTTAAAAATGCCTCGTATCAAATCAGGAATCGATGCCGTTGCTAAAACGCTTCGCATCGAGTCTCCTGCCACTGCTTCCGACACTTCCGCATTTTTGATTGATGCTGCTGCCATTGATGGAAGCACTGGTATCGCTACCGCATCTTTGACTGCATCAGATGATATCCTAATGCTTTCAGGTGCCAAAGTTAAAGTGATTAGTGATTTGCGTGATACGGCTCAGCTCATGAACGGGGTGCTTAGAACGCCAACCGTTCCTTCCACAAATGAGCCCTTCTCCAATGTAATCAAAAAGCGTAACTTCTATGTGTTGACCCAATCTGATATCTTAAGTGAGGGTATCGTTGCCAATGATGTGATTGATACCATTTTGATTCATGTCAAAAGAAATGGTACCTCAACCGAGCCCATGCGCAACTTCACAGTGAAATACTATTACACCGATGGAACCGTACCTGGATTCATCTTCAACGGGGCTCCTTTTACCGGTGTGGCAGCCACCAACTATCGTAATATGCCACCTACTATAGGTCCTGCCCCCGTTACAATTTATGGCCCTGCTAACCTTGCAACATCCACCTTTATCCCAACTACTGGTCAATCTGGCACTATCATATTGCCGTTGGTGCCTGGGGCATTCAAGTGGAATGG
Source organism: Bacteroidota bacterium (assembly GCA_046302815.1). Taxonomy (GTDB): domain Bacteria; phylum Bacteroidota; class Bacteroidia; order AKYH767-A; family OLB10; genus JALRAP01. The sequence continues at coordinate 4,074 of JBKCHO010000093.1, forward strand.
TTCCACGAATAAGTTGGTTATTGAAATAACTTGGGACAATACTGGTTTCGCTGTTCCATTGGGTGGAACAGAGGGTACTACATTTACCCAAACATCAACCCAAGGTTATCGACATGCCATTGGTATCAGTGAAACGAAAGTTACCAACACTTACAATGTATCGAATTTTGTTGTTCCGTTCTCAGCGCTTCCACAAACATCAACAGCAGGTGCTATTACATGGACCGCAGGAACCAACACCATGGCATCTACTTATGCCAATGCGACATTTGCGGTTGGTCAGTGGGTGAGTGGCACAGGTATTTCTGTTAACAAGGCAGCAATCCCTGTGAACGCAGGTAATGCTACCATCAACATCGCAACAGGAACTGCAGGTATTTTACCAGGCATGTATATCAATGGAAGTGGTTGGGCAGCTGGTGTGGCTCCTCAAGTTGTATCTGTTGCTGCCACATCTGTGGTAGTAACTCCCGCACCCACAACAACGGTGGCATCCGCAACATTAACTTTTTGCCCCTACATTACCGCATTATCTTCGGCCAATCCGCCATATAGCACCATTACTTTGAATTGTAATTTGCCCGGTTCCACAACAGCTGGCAACCTAAATATCGGGGCCTTGCACACTACACCAACCGTAGGTGCCGACTACCGCTCCAACCTCACCTTCAAGGTGCGTCGTCCTTATGGAAAGTTCCCCATCGAGGTGCGTAAGGATTGGGTGAATAACGGAACCTTTGAGGCGGGCATTAGTCGCGTGAGTATGACAACTCCTACAGCTGGTGTGGTTGACTCGATGTTTAATGTAAACCCAACCTCATTCTATGATTTGGTCATCAACAACACCGATGGTGTAAAAATGTATGCTGGCGATATCACCATTCAAGATACATTG
>JBKCHO010000094.1:0-2292 GCA_046302815.1 Bacteroidota bacterium
GTCCCTTAAGATTGATTCCTAATCCAAAAACACCTATTTTATATCCTTTTTTGCGTAATATCTTGTAAGGTAAAATTCGATTTTCCAATTCCGATCCTTCGAACCCATAATTGGCATTTAAAATGGGAAAACCAGCAAATGGCAAAACCCTAGCCAAGCCAGAGGTTCCCGAATCAAATTCATGGTTCCCAAGGGTGCCAGCATCATAGCCCATATAGGTCATTATTTTGAGCTCAGGCTCTCCTCCAAAATAATTGTAATATGGAGTTCCTTGAAACATGTCTCCGGCGTCCAAGAGGAGTAAATCGGGGTCAATTAGCCTTTCTTGAGCAATAAGTTTAGCCCTGGCTTCAACTCCACCCATGCCAGGGTATTTTGGATGATTTAAAGGAAAAGAGTCGATGTGACTGTGTACATCATTGGTATGCAGGATTGTCAAAAAATCCCGGTTGTTTTCAGCGGATGCATTTGAGGGTATTAAAGTTGTAGTTACCAATCCACCGGCAATACCTTTTATAAAATTTCGTCGACTAAAACTATTTGATATGAATTCGGCCATCTAATTCTGAATTAACGGATCTTGAATTTTCGTTTGCCAACTTAAAATGTTCTATCAAGGCGTCACGAACCTTGATTCCAATGGAATTGATGCCGGAGGCTACTCCTAGCATTATCATGCCATCTCCGCCCCTTGCTAGGAAATCGTTCGTGCCAACGCGATATGTCTTGCCTGGAGTGGGTTGGGAGCCATCTTTGAAAGTTACATCCACACAGCTTTGTTCTGAAATACGGCATTTGAATCCGGAAACTGGAATCCCACCTCTTGAACCGATATATTGAAAAAGGGATTGGAGTGAATCATACGGCAACTCCACCCATGCCAATTCGTTATCGAATGGCATTAGCTGATAAATATCCCACAATTTGACATCTCCTTTTGGGATAACACCTCTTAATCCACCCAAATTGAAGATGAAAAAATCCAGTTGAGGTTGCCCCGACCTTTCTAGTTCCTTATTCATTCTATCCAAACAGACATCAGATACAAAATTGCCTAAAATACTTTCGGGTTTTCCTTTTTCCATAGCCACCAAAGAGCTACCAATGACTCTGTCCATATTCCTGGATACCGAATCCTTGTAGGGTTTAATCAAAGCATTTAAATCCGGGCTATTGTATGTGCTACCCTTTATTTCCAAATACCGACCTTGAGATTCTGTTGGGATAAATTTTTGTGCACATGAGCAACAAACTAATAAAATCGTAATAAAAACAACGGATTGGGATTTAGGACTCATTTTTATAGCCTGAAGTATTCCGTAATATTAACAAGCCTATTTCTATTTTTGAGGAAATAAACAAATTTTAGATTCTTGAAAAAAATAACCCATAATAGCAAACTGCGTACCCGGTATGCTGAAACCGATAGGATGGGGTATGTGTACTATGGAAACTATGCTACCTATTTTGAAGTTGCAAGGGTAGAATGGCTACAGTTATTAGGGATTCGCTATCGCGAATTGGAGGAAAATGGCATAGCACTCCCAGTATCTGAATACTCAATAAAATATTTAAAACCTGCTTATTACGACCAAGAATTAACCATCAAAACCACTTTGATGGATTTAACTGGCGTTCGTATTAGATTCGAATATGAAACTTATAATGAATCTGGTGAGTTGATCAATACAGCCCAAACCACATTGGTTTTTTTCGATATCAAAACATCCAAACCATGTCCAATACCACTACAAGTCATGGATGCTTATGACCGTTATGTAATCTAAAATTTTGTATTAGGCTCGATCAATAATGCAATCCAAACTAAATGGATGTCCATTTTTCAGCGTTTCATAAAACTGCAGGGAATTTTCCCGTGGTACTTCTACCAAAATTTGGCAGATTTCAGTTTGAATCCTTTCCAAAACCCTACACCCTGATTTTTTTAAAAGATATTCAATCTCACCCGTACGAGAGTAGGGGTGGGAAATCCTGTATTTCTCTGTGATTGGGATAGTGATAATTGTTGCATTGGCTAATGCCAATTCCGCTGCGGTTCGGTAGGCGTTTATAAGACCTTGAACGCCCAGTAAAGTTCCACCAAAATACCTTACTACAACAATAAGAACATCTGTCAAATCAGCCGACCTCAAGACCCCCATGATTGGCCTACCTGCCGTACCAGAGGGTTCACGATCGTCTGAAAAACGATAAGCTTGATGACCAGGCCCCATTGCAAAGGCAAAGCAATGGTGATTGGCTTTTGGATGATCCTTACGGATGGTATCTATT
>JBKCHO010000095.1:0-11317 GCA_046302815.1 Bacteroidota bacterium
AGCAAAGTGCCTGCTGAAAAAATCATCTGGGAATCTCCGATAAAATCACAACAGGTATACATGATCAAGCAATTCGGAGCTAATGTGAATCTTGGAAATATAGCTCCTAGCGAAGTTATTGCACTGGAATCTTTAAGATTGGGATTAAGAAGCGACACTTTCTTTCAATTTCTAGAAGGTATTGGCCCTGAAGTCCCATATTGATACTGATTAAATTAAATTTCATCTATAATGAAAGAAATCTCAGTCCAGGAACTGAAAGCTCTTAAAGAATCAGGATCCGATTACTTGCTAATTGATGTTCGTGAACAATATGAATATGATGCAGCCAATTTGGGTGGTGTTTTGATTCCCCTTGGGTCGATCCTCGATCATTCTAATGAAATACCAAGAGATAAACAGGTTGTTGTGCATTGCCGCAGCGGTGCAAGGAGTGCAACTGCCATAAGAGAACTCGAGAACAGATTTGGGTTCGATAACCTTTCCAATTTGAAAGGCGGGATAATTGCTTGGCAGAATGAAATCGGACTCTAGTTTATAGTTCCGAACCTTAAACACAATCAATAATCGATTACCAATGGCTAACCTGGGTTTAATAGGTAAAAGCCTTAAACATTCTTTTTCTAAAAGCTACTTTGAAACCAAGCACGGTTTCAATTCCATAAACTCAGTTCATCGATATGAAAATTATGAACTTGAGGATGTTTTTGAAATTGAGGGATTACTGAGTAGAATTAGTGTTTTGGAAGGCTTCAATGTTACCATTCCTTTCAAAACTTCCATTTTACCATTTTTGGATCAAATAACAACAACAGCCTCTGAAATCGGGGCCGTTAATGTGGTTAAAGTCAAAAAGTCATCTAATCCTAAAGGACACCTTTTAATCGGGGAAAATACGGATCATGCTGCATTCACGGAAGCGCTGACTCCATTTTTAAAACAAGAATACAATCAGGCTTTAATACTTGGAACAGGCGGGGGCTCCTTGGCCGCTGCATATAGCTTAAAATGTCTCGATATACCTTTTAGAAAAGTCTCAAGGAACCCAGGCCAAGAGAATTATTTACGGTACAATGAATTGAATGCTGAAACGCTATCTGATATTACAATAATCATCAACACAACTCCCTTAGGTACCTGGCCTGATGTCGATGAATGCCCTCCTATCCCGTACAACTTGCTTCGCAGCGGAATGGTTGCTTTTGATATGGTTTATAATCCAATTGAAACTAAATTCCTTCGCTTAGCAAAGGAATCAGGCGCCAAAGTGACTAATGGCTTGAAAATGCTTGAAATCCAGGCCGAATTGTCCTTGAAGTTTTGGGGAATCGAATAGCGTGCCCATTACAATGTAAGTTTCGGAAAAACAATTGCTTGGAATCCATTGTTAGAATATTGTTAATTCAAATAACTGAAATACACTACTTTTGAACTCGAATTGAAAAAAATCATTTTATGATATCAACATCTGAATTGAGCCCCAAAATGAAATTCATCATCATTGCTATGGTGTTGGTTTCATTGACACGCCTTTTACCCCACATGCACAATTTCACTCCGATAGGAGCCATGGCTTTATTCGCTGGCACTTACATTATCTCTAAAAGGCTTTCGCTTATCATTCCAATAGCTACCCTTTTTTTCAGTGATATCTTATTGGAGATTGTTCACGGAAATGGATTTTACAGAGACATGCCTTTCGTTTATGGTAGCTTGGCAATTGTAGTAAGCATAGGATACCTTTTAAGAGGCAGAGAGCAAAGGCAAACCATAATGGTTGCATCTCTTGTTTCTTCACTGCTTTTCTTTTTCGTTACCAATTTTGGAACATGGCTGATGTACGATCTGTATCCAAAAACAGGAAGCGGACTTATCAGCTGTTACATTGCTGGTATACCATTCTTCAAAGGAACAGTCATGGGAGATTTATTTTACAACTTGCTTTTGTTTGGCGGGTTCGCTCTGGCCCGTTGGCGGTTTCCAATATTAGCTAAATAAAGTAATTAATAAGAAAGGCCAGGTTAAACCTGGCCTTTCTTATGTTACTTATCTTTTAGCCTGGCTTTTACACTTTTCAATTCGGTATCGTAGGTAGCTTCTGTAATACTAAGGTTGTCTCTGAAGAAAAACACTCCATAGCTGTAAACCACTTTAGAGTACACCTCTTGTTTGGTTGCTAGTTTTACAACTGTTCTGTAAATGGTCCTGTTTTGTTCCTTGATGGTCTCTTCGGATATCCCTTCTGGGTATTCCTTTTCTATTTTCGGCAATGAATAAGTTGCACTTGTTGACTTAGACTGCTGGGTGGTATCTCGACCACCTTTGGTAGCATTTGCGAAAGCTTGCTTCTGTGCTTCAATCTCCCTTTGCCTCTTTTCTTCAGCTTCTTTTATCTTAGCTTGCTTGACACGCTCCATTTCCAAATTCGCAGCTGTCTCCTTTGCTATCCTTATACTGTCTTCGCGTGCTTTTTGATTTGCTAAGGCCTCTTGTTCTGCTTTTAATCTAGCGGCCTCTTGAGCCTTGGCTTCAGCCTCTGCTTTGGCTTTTTCAGCAGCAGCAGCTTTTGCAAGTGCATCCGCGTCCTCTTTGGCTTTTAATTCTGCTTCCCTTTTAGCTCTTGCCTCAGCTGCTATTCTGGCACGCTCCTCAGCATCAGCCTTAGCTCTTGCTTCCGCTTCGACACGGGCCTTTTCCTCTGCCTCCCGCTTCATTTTTGCATCGTTTTCTGCCTTAGCTTTTGCTTCAGCTTCAGCCTTGGCCTTTGCTTCAGCATCGGCTTTAGCCTTTGCTTCAGCAGCTAACTTGGCAGCCTCAGCGGCATCTCTCCTTGCCTTTTCTTCAGCATCTGCTTTGGCTTTGGCTTCAGCTGCTAACCTTAATTTCTCTTCAGCCTGAGCTTTGGCTCTAGCCTCCGCTTCCAATCGAGCTTTTTCTTCGGCCTCCTTCTTAGCCCTAGCCTCAGCCTCTCTGCGTTACTTCTCCTCCTGGTCCCTCCTGGCCTTAGCTTCCGCTTCAAGTCTAGCCTTCTCGTCTGCTTCCTTTTTAGCCTTTATAGCAGCTTCTTCCTTGGCTTGGGCTTCTGCTTCCGCCTTGGCCTTTGCCTCTGCAGCAAGTCTTGCTTTTTCCTCTGCTTCTGCATTTGCCTTGGCTTCTGCCTCTTGCTTTGCCTTAATTGCCGCTTCAGCTTTAGCTTTTTCTTCTGCTTGTTTTTTTGCAAGAGCCTCAGCCTCCAATCGAGCTTTTTCCTCCGCAGCTTTTTTGGCAGCCTCCTCGGCCTCTTTTTTAGCTATTTCAGCTAGTCTAGCCTTTTCCAATTCATCTGCTTCCCGCTTTGCTTTGGCTTCTGCAAGAAGTCTTAGACGCTCATCTTCTTTTGCCTTAGCTATAGAGTCTTCCCTAGCTTTGGCAAGTTGTCTTTGAAGTGCCATTTCCTCTGCTATTTTGGCTTTAGCTATAGAGTCCATTTTAGCCTTTTCTTGAGCAGCAACAATTGCCTTCTGTTTTTCCAATTCCCTTGTCTTTGCTTCTTCTAATTGCTTCGTCTTTTCTTGTTCAGCAATTAATTTGGCCTGCTCGGCCCTTGCCTTGTTGACTGCGGCTAAGGAATCGGCTTTGGCTTGTGCCCTCAACTTTTCATCCTCAATTCGTTTCTTTTCGAGAGCTACCTGCATCTCTTGCTTGGCTTTGTCATTTTCCTCTTTTCGGGTGTTGGTGTAGTTTGGATCATATGTGAAATCCTCATAATCCTCACTAAACTCGTATTTAGCGACCGGCTTGGCTAGTGTAGTAGGTTCCGGCACACCTTCGGCCTTGGCAAAAAGGTCGATCTTGTACTTCAAAGAAAAAATCTGGGCATTCAACTCCAACGGAACCTTGGTATCGAATTCAACAGATTTGGTAACACATCCAGCCTTCTTGTAAACAATGATGTAGTCTGAGTTCAGTTCCAAATTAACGATGAAGTTACCTTTGGCATTGGTGATTAAAGTTTCTACAGTTTCATCTCCCCTCATTACAATAATTTCGGCACCCTCCAGGGCTTTTTTATCCTGATTCACAGACCCCACAATTTCTAAATAGCCTTTGTCCTGGGCAAAAACATTAGCGCCATAAAATGCTAGAAAGCAATAAATTAAAGAAAGACACTTAAGGCTTTTCATTAGAATGTTAGGGTTTATTAAAGATCGATTCATACGAACAAATGGGTTACGAATTGAAAATTGGAATTGACATTTTTTGGGCCGTTGTCAGTTGAGACAGGTCCAGAGAAACAGGAACGCCTTTGGAGTTGAAATATTGGATGAGATTTTCAGTTGAGAGGTTTCCAACCAGTTTATCGCCAGCCATGGGACATCCACCGAATCCTCCCATTGCCGTGTCAAAATTCAAACAACCAGCTTCAAAAGATGCCTCTACTTTTTCTTTCCAGTTATCAAATCTACAATGCAAGTGAATTCCCAAGTCACAATCTTCAAATGCTTCGTTGACAGCACCCATGACCTCGCGAATCAAGGATGGGGATGCCAATCCTACCGTATCGGCAATAGCAAAATGGCGAAATCCTGAATCATACAGATTGCTAAGATGCTCCAAAACCATTTCAGGATGGTAAGGGTCGCCGTAGGGATTACCAAAGCCCATTGAAAGATATATTATGACTTCCTTTGAATTTTTATGAGCAATGTCTGAAATGGACATTATCAAATCGAAAGACTCCTTGATTCCAGCATTGGTGTTCCTCCTTTGAAAAGTTTCCGATATCGAAAATGGATATCCTAAGTAGTTAATACGGCTAAATGCCGAAGCATCTGTTGCGCCCCTCAGGTTTGCTACAATGGCTATTAGTTCTGTTTCAGATTCTTGTTCCAACGACTCCAATACCTCTGCCGTATCCTTCATTTGTGGGATGGCTTTAGGGGAAACGAAACTGCCGAAGTCCAACCGACCAAAACCTACTTTAAGTAATTGATTCAAATATTCAATTTTGGTCGATGTAGGGATAAAGCCCTCAATGCCTTGCATGGCATCTCTAGGGCATTCAGTAATCCTGACCTTAATGGGGAGGCTGGTGGCCATCAAAACGAAACTACTGACTTAAGGATTACTTAATCATGACGCCATCGGCCTCGAAAACCAATTCTTTCTTGGGTTCCGTGATTTTCTCGATTTCCTCTTTACTCTTCTTGGCGTCTTCAGCAAAGTGTCGTAGTTCCTCAACGGAAGTAATATTTATAGAAGCTACCCCTTTCATGTATACAGTTGAACCGGCGAGATCCTTTGGAACAAAAAAGCCATAATCCTTGAAAGATACACGGATAGTTTCTCCTGTGCCAGTTTCGATTTTCATCCAACACCCTTTAGCCTGACATACGGAAGATACCTTACCTTCAACAATTGCCGCCATGCTTTCCTTACCCTGCATTTGTTTGACCAAATCTCCCATGGCCATGGCACTAGCTGGATCGAATTTTTCACCGAAGTTTCTTTCTTGTCCGACAGAATGATCGCACGCCCATACAAAAGAGACCAATACGAATAGAATGATAGTTTTCTTCATTTTGAGAGGTTTTATGGCAAATTTAAGCATCAAAAGGCAAAAACAGTGCCGAAATTAGCTTCAAGAAGTGGCCAAACTACGGATCCTTCTGATTAGGGATGGCCCCTCGTAAATAAAGCCAGTATATAATTGTACCAAATCGGCACCAGCCTTTATTTTTTCATACGCATCTTGTTCGGACATGATGCCTCCTGAAGCTATGATCACCAATGAGTTGCTCACTTTAGATTTGATGTAGCGGAGCAGTTCGGTAGATTTTGAAAACAATGGCTTTCCTGATAACCCACCTGCTCCTAGGGACTCGATATCTGTCTTCGACAGGGTAAGTCCTTCACGGCTAATGGTGGTGTTGGATATGATTAATCCAGCTAGTTTAGCCTTTAGAACAAGATCGATAATGTCATCTGCTTGTCCCTCTGAAATATCAGGTGCAATTTTAAGGAAAACGGGAACCTGCTTCTCCTGCGATTGGATCTCCGACATCACCGCTTCCAAAAGCAAACGAAGCGGCTCCTTGTCTTGAAGCTCTCTCAAGCCAGGTGTATTGGGTGATGAAATGTTAACAACGAAATAATCCACCAACCCATTTAGGGATCGCAGGCAAGCCAGGTAATCCTCAATGGCATTTTCATTGGTTGTATCCTTATTTTTTCCAATATTTCCGCCTATTATGATACCTGAATTTTTAAGGGCGGAGAGCCTTTGCACCATTTTGTCGATTCCCTCATTGTTGAACCCCATCCTGTTGATAAGCGCTTTTTCAGATGGTAATCGAAACAGCCTCGGCTTGGGATTGCCTTTTTGTGGTCTAGGGGTCACAGTACCAACCTCAATAAATCCAAATCCAAGGGCAGACAATGCCTCAACTGCCTTGGCATCCTTATCGAAACCCGCGGCTAATCCGACCCTGGAGGGGAATTTAATGCCTGCTATGGTCACCTGATGGCTTATGTGGGGACCATATACCCATCTCAAAAATGGAAGCAAACCAGGTATTGAACGGGCAACGCCTAGGGCAAAAAAAGCCAAATGATGGGCTGTTTCTGCGGGAAAAAGAAACAACACGGGTCTTATAAGCCACTTGTATAGCATGATGCAAAAATGGGTTTTAGTCCTGATAGTCGGTTAAATATTGCGAAATTTGATTCACAAATAGCCGTGGAAAAGAAACAAACCAATATCGCAGTAAACCGAAAGGCAAGCTTCGAATATCACCTAGAGGCAACCTTTGAGGCCGGATTGGTACTTACTGGCACAGAAATCAAATCGGTCCGAAACTCGCAGGTCAGTTTGGCAGATGCATATTGCGTTTTTATAAATGATGCACTTTGGGTTAAGGGTATGCACATAGCCGAATACAAGGATGGCTCTTATAACAACCATATCTCGAAACGAGACAGAAAACTGCTACTCAACAAAAATGAATTGAGGAAATTACACTCCAGGGTTAAGGAAAAGGGTTATTCGATCATACCAGTAAGGATTTATATCTCCGAAAAGGGATATGCCAAATTGGAAATCGCCTTGGCTAAGGGTAAAAAGACATATGATAAGAGAGAAGACCTCAAGAAAAAGGATGCTCAAGGGGAAATGGACCGTATGAAAAAGATCAAATCCTCTCGCTAATATCCTAACCAACCACCAAAATATCGTTGTATCCGGTGCAGGACCTGCTGGTACCATGGCATCCGCTTTCCTATCACAAAAAGGAATCAAACACTTGCTTATTGACAAAGCTGTTTTCCCCAGGGACAAGGTTTGCGGAGACGCCCTTAGTGGAAAGGTGTTCTCAGTTCTTGGTAAATTGGATAATCAAATTCGAAATCACTTAGCAAATGACCCGGATTGCTTTATACCCTGCGAGGGTATAGTATTCATTGCCCCTAATGGCAAATCTATAGACATACCGTTTAAGCCCAAAGGTAAAACACCCGATGTCGGTCCTTCCGGATTTGTATCAAAGAGACTGGATTTCGATCACTATATACATCGATTCCTTGATTCTGATACATGTACCTTTTTACAAGGTCATATGCTAGAGGATATTGAAAGGACTAAAGACTTTTTGAAGCTGACGGTTCGTGATGAGTCATCCGAAAAGCTTCTAATCACAACGGACCTACTTATTGCCTGTGATGGCGAAAGAAGCATAGCAGCCAAGAGACTTGCTGGATTCAAAAAGGAATTGAATCACTATTCAGCCGGGTTAAGGACATATTTCAAAGGTGTAACAGGAATGCATTCAGAAAACTACATTGAACTGCATTTCCTAAAAGATTTTCTTCCAGGTTATTTATGGATTTTCCCTTTACCCAACGGCTTATGTAATGTGGGTGCGGGTATCCTATCCAGTCACGCCTCCCGAAATCACATTAACCTAAGAGATCGCTTAATGCGTGCCATCAGGAATCATCCCGACCTATCCTCCAGATTTACCAATGCAGAAATGATTGGTAAGGTAGAGGGTTGGGGACTACCTCTTGGTTCAAAAAGGCGTCGCCTGTCCGGCGATAACTTTCTCCTTACCGGAGATGCCGCTTCTCTGATTGACCCATTCACCGGGGAGGGAATTAGTAATGCCATGTACAGTGGCATGGCAGCAGCCGAAATAGCCGTTGAAGCCATCTCAAATAGAAACTTCAGCGAGAATCAGTTGAAAAAATATGACGACCGCATATTCAATAGACTTGGTAATGAGCTTAAGCTGAGTAGAACCATGCAACACCTCTGTAACTATCCTTTTCTATTCAATATGGTTGTCAATAAGGCAAGTCGCAACAAAGAGCTACGAGAAACCATATCATGTATGTTCGATGATTTGGATATTAGATCCAAGCTCAAAAGCCCAATGTTTTATTTTAAGTTGGCCTTTGGCGACAAAGTAAAATAACATGTATTTAAATTCAATTATAAAACGAATAGGTTCAATCACTAATTTTACAATAAAATAGAAACAATATGGAAGCCATACTAGCTATTGTATTCATTGTCGGTTATCTGGCCATAGCATTAGAACACCCACTCAATATCAACAAGGCGGCTCCGGCGATATTAACCGGGGTATTGTGTTGGACGGTTTATGTTGTTTTCTCGTCTGATGCGGAAATCGTAAACCATCAGCTTGCAGAACACCTGGCTGAAATTTCGGGAATCCTTTTTTTTCTTTTAGGTGCCATGACCATAGTTGAGTTAATTGACTCCCACAATGGATTTGAGACCATCACAAGTCGAATCACGACCAACGATAAGCGTAAGCTATTATGGATCATTTCAATCATCACATTCTTTTTATCATCCGTACTCGACAACCTTACAACGGCGATTGTAATGACTTCACTGGCTCGAAAACTGGTTTCGAACCGAAATGAAAGACTCTTGATTGTGGGTATGATAGTCATCGCAGCCAATGCTGGTGGTGCATGGTCACCAATTGGGGATGTAACAACCACCATGCTTTGGATAGGCGGTCAAATTACTCCGGCCAATATCATTATAAGATTAATCATTCCAAGCCTTATTTGTTTAATTGTTCCATTGTTTATGGTAACACATAAGTTCAAAGGATTAGAAACAGTTCGAGAGTCCATCTCTGAGGAAAACCAACCTGTAAACAAAAAAGAAAGGACTCTCATTTTTGTGTTAGGCATTTCATCCCTTATCATGGTGCCCGTATTCAAAACCGTAACTCACCTTCCACCTTATCTAGGAATCCTTTTGGGCTTGGGTCTAATGTGGGTTGTGACGGAATTGATGCACAAAAACAAACAATCCCATTTCAAGGGTCAACTATCGGTTACCAGAGCATTGGAAAAAATAGACACTTCAAGCATCTTATTTTTCCTTGGTATTCTTGTTGCAGTCTCAAGTTTACAAAGCACAGGAATGCTCAAACATGTTGCAGCATGGTTGGATCAAAGCATAGGCGACTTGAATGCGATTGTGGTCATTTTGGGATTACTTTCATCCGTTATCGACAATGTTCCACTAGTTGCGGCTGCCATGGGCATGTATGACATAACCGTTTATCCAACAGATCATTTTCTTTGGGAATTCCTAGCATATTGCTGTGGAACTGGAGGAAGCTGCTTGATTATCGGATCTGCCGCTGGCGTAGCTGCAATGGGAATGGAGAAAATTGAATTCTTCTGGTATGTTCGAAATGTAACCTTTTATGCCTTGGCGGGATACCTCGCAGGTGCGGTTATTTACATAGCAATGGAACCCTTGTTCATGCATTAATCACTATTCGACGGATGTGATTTTGAACTCGGTTCGACGGTTTACCGCCCTACCCTCTTCATTAGTATTCAATTCAACGGGCATCGTATCTCCATATCCCTCAAATGAAAGTCGACTTGGAGATACACCCTTCGAGACCAAGTGGTCGTACACTGCCTTAGCCCTGTTTTTGGAAAGAATCAAGTTCGATTTCTTATCACCTATATTGTCAGTATGGCCCGACAACTCAATTTTAACTTTGGGGTTCGATTTCAAAAAGCCTAATACCTTTTCGAGCTCGGGAAATGAGGATTGTTTCAACTCGAAACTGCCAGAAGCAAAAAATATATTTTTCAATACCACCTTGGAACCAATACTGATAGGTTCCATTTTGATTTCAATTTGGTAGGGCTTATCAACGGAACCTGGATTGGTATAGGAGAAATTATCAGAATAGAAAACATATCCCTCCCTGGAAACATTAAGAAGGTATTCCTTTCCAGACGGCAATGAAGCCAAAAAAGTTCCTATGCCCTCTTCCGTTCCTGACTTGACAAGTGACTTACCAGACTCCAAATCGATGATCTCGTATGAGGCGGCTAGTTTGGCCCGTGTATTGGCGTCCACGACAGTGCCTTTCACATAACCAGTTGCAATAGGCCTCGCTCGCTCATGAAGTTCGAATTTGTACAAATCCAGTCCACCATAACCCCCTTTTCTATCAGATGAAATATAAGCCACATTGCCTTTGGGACCAACCAACAATCCCCTTTCATCGCCAAAGGTGTTTATGGGATAACCCAAGTTGACGGGATTCCCCCACGAACCATCAGGGTTTCGCCTGGAAACATAAATATCCAATCCTCCCATTCCTATATGTCCATCAGATGAGAAATAAAGTGTTTGATTGTCTGGGTGTATGAAAACGAATTCTTCCTCTTCAGGCGTATTAATGTTTGCTGCCAATTTCATGGGTTCGCTCCATTTGCGATCATCCCCGATTTTTGAAACATAAATATCCTGTTCACGGATGCCTGTTCCCGTAATTCTCCCCCGAATAAAATACAGCGTACGACCATCGCTCGAAAACGAGGGTTGGGATTCCCACATTCCTGTATTGACCGGTCCACCAAGATTAAGAGGACGAGTCCAGCCATCTTTACGATTGGCAGAATAATATATGTCACAGGAGCCTTTTCCATCACTCCTTTGACAAGCTGCAAAAAACAAAACCTTGCCGTCGGATGAATAACAAGGAACTCCCTCATTACCTCCCGTATTCAAACTGCCTCCGGCATTTCTTGCCAATTCCCAAGAATTTCCTGACCATCTTGATATATAAAAATCCTCATGAAAACGGGTGGATCCCTCTACATCTGGACGATTTCTGGTAAAAATAATAGATTGGTCATCCACAGTAAGTGAGGGAAAGTATTCGTCGTATCGACTATTAATGGACTCACCCAAATTTTCAGGTTGAAACGAAACAGGCTTCGAAATTGCGTTTATGGCGAATTTGCAACACTCTATCCTATACTC
>JBKCHO010000096.1:0-3542 GCA_046302815.1 Bacteroidota bacterium
GGTATACTTCCACTCCTCGTGTCGGGTGGTAGGAAAGCCTGTTTTTCGGAAAGATTCAATGGCTTGAGAACGGATTGAAGCCAATGCATCCGTCCTTAGATCGAATGTGTCGAATCCACTTATGATATTATTCGTAGTATCCACTGTTTGTTTTTTCAATTTGAATCGCAACTTATGCTTCTACCTCATCCTTGATCCAGTCGTATCCTTTTTCCTCAAGTTCCAGTGCCAGCTCTTTGGTTCCAGATCGAACAATACGACCTTTATACAACACATGTACGAAGTCAGGAACGATGTAATCGAGTAATCGTTGGTAGTGTGTGATTACAAGGAATGATCGATTTCCGTCTCGCAATGCATTGACTCCACCTGCGACAATTCGCAGTGCGTCAATATCAAGTCCGGAATCGGTTTCATCCAGAATGGCTAGTTTGGGTTCAAGCATAGCCATTTGGAAAATCTCGTTGCGCTTTTTCTCGCCACCGCTGAAACCTTCGTTAACGGAACGAGAAGTCATTTGGCGATCCATTTCTACCAGCTTCATTTTTTCCTTCATTAATGCGAGGAAGTCCTTCGAATCCAGTGGCTCAAGACCTTTTGATTTGCGTACCTCATTGACAGCGGTCTTCAGAAAGTTTGCATTGCTGACACCTGGAATTTCAACAGGGTATTGGAATGCAAGAAAAACTCCGGCGCGGGCACGATCTTCGGGCGACATCTCCAACAGATCCTGTCCATCGAAGTTGACCTCACCTCCAGTGACCTCGTAGTCTTCGCGACCTGCCAACACGGAGGCCAAAGTGCTTTTCCCGGAACCGTTGGGACCCATGATTGCGTGGACCTCTCCGGGTTTGATGTCCAGATTCAACCCTCGTAAAATCTCTTTTTCCGATACTCTTGCCTGAAGATTTTTGATACTAAGCATATTTCTTTGAAGTTGTTTTTAAAATCCTAAATCGTAATCGTCAATTGTCATCCTACGCTTCCCTCTAACGAAATCGCCAGAAGTTTTTGAGCCTCAACTGCGAATTCCATAGGTAATTGGTTGAATACCTCTTTGCAATATCCGTTGACGATTAAGCCGATGGCATCCTCGGTTGCGATACCACGTTGGTTACAATAGAAAATTTGATCTTCTCCGACTTTGGATGTGGTGGCTTCGTGTTCCACCTTGGCTGTTTTGTTATGTACTTCGATGTAGGGGAAGGTGTGCGCACCGCATCGATCACCCAAGAGTAGAGAATCGCACTGACTGAAATTTCGTGCACCATCTGCTTTTTTATTCACCTTAACCAGCCCACGGTAACTATTGTGGCTTTTGCCGCCACTGATGCCCTTAGATACAATCGTACTTTTTGTATTGCGTCCGATGTGGATCATTTTTGTTCCCGTATCGGCTTGTTGCATGTTATTGGTAACGGCAACTGAGTAAAATTCTCCTATCGAGTTATCACCCTTCAGGATTACACTCGGATACTTCCAAGTGACTGCAGAGCCGGTCTCCACTTGGGTCCAAGAAATTTTTGAGTTGTCGCCAAGGCAGATTCCTCTTTTGGTTACAAAATTGAAAATCCCCCCTTTGCCTTCCTTGTCTCCGGGATACCAGTTTTGTACGGTCGAGTATTTTACCTGTGCATCCTTATGCGAAACAATTTCAACTACCGCGGCGTGCAGCTGGTTCTCATCGCGCATGGGTGCAGTGCAGCCCTCGAGATAACTTACATACGCTCCCTCGTCGGCAACAATCAATGTGCGCTCGAATTGACCTGTACCAGCTGAGTTGATTCGGAAATAGGTCGAGAGCTCCATTGGACAGCGGACTCCTTTTGGAATATAGCAGAATGAACCATCACTGAACACTGCGGAGTTCAAGGCAGCATAAAAATTATCTGTGGGCGGAACAACCGACCCAATGTATTGCTTTATCAAATCAGGATGCTCTTGAACCGCTTCGCTGAATGAACAAAATATGATACCGAGCTTTCCCAGCTCCTCGCGGAAGGTTGTTTTCACCGATACGCTGTCGATAACTGCATCCACTGCAACATTGGCAAGGCGCTTTTGCTCTTCTAATGAAATGCCCAATTTGTCGAAGGTGGCTTTGATCTCGGGATCGAGTTCATCAAGACTGCTCAACTCTTTTTTGGGTTTGGGAGCCGAGTAATAGATGATATCTTGGAAATCTACCTTAGGATAAGATACATTCGGCCATGTGGGCTCAGTCATCGATTGCCACTGACGGAATGCTTTTAATCGCCACTCTAACATCCACTCAGGTTCATTCTTTTTGGCAGAAATGAATCGAACAATATCTTCATTCAAGCCTTTAGGCGCGTTCTCCGCTTCGATATCGGAGACAAAACCCCACTTGTATTCGGAGGAGGCAATTTCGTCCAATATCTTCTGGTCGTCTGACATCTCTTTTTATTTAGACTGATTCAAAACTTGAATTCAAAATTTTTTAAACAGCGAAGCTTTCTCCGCAACCACATGTGCGAGTGGCATTCGGGTTGTTAAACACAAATCCTTTTCCGTTGAGACCATCGGAAAACTCCAGCTGAGTTCCGATCAGGTATAAGAAGCTTTTCTTGTCGCAAACAATCCTAACACCTTTGTCTTCGAAAACTTTGTCCTCTGGCTTCTGGTTGGTGTCAAAATCCAGTACATAGGTAAGACCTGAACAACCGCCACCTGCAACACCCACGCGAACGAATGCCTCATCAGGGTGATTGCCCTCGGCTTTTAAGGCCATTAACTTTTCTTTGGCTTTATCGGTAACTGATATCATCTAATCTTTGATAGTTAGCTATTTATGTTGCAAAGGTACGGCTTTTCAACACACTTGTAAACACCCCATAAGGGGAATTGTTTGCCTCGTTTTCTGCAAATAAAAAAGCCCCCGGATTTCGGAGGCTTTTTAAAGACAAATATCTGTTAATCAGTTATTTGATTATTATGGTTTCTTGCGATTGGAAACTCTTACCTATTACTTCCACCACATACACACCTTGGAGAATGTTTTCTAGGTTCATAGAAACGGTGTTTTTACCAGCAGCATAGGTCGTCTCGGGTAGGGTTTGCAACACCCTTCCGGTGATATCGATCAGGCGAATGGCTAAATCATCCGATTGGTTTAGTTCGAGTTGGATTTGAATCCGGTCTGTTGCAGGTACTGGAAACAATCGAATAGAATTCATTCCACTTGTTTCGCTTATTCCCGTATTGGATGGCAGCACATTGATAGTGATAGGAGCTCCACCCTGCAAGCGAAGTAATGCGAATGAATAGCATGCGGTATCCACACAACCTTGGCTGTCGCTGATGTATAGGCAGATGGTGTATGTGCCTGGGCCCACATATGTGTGGCTTGGGTATGGACCGGTGCTGCTGGTTCCATCCCCCCAAGTCCAGGTGTACGACAAAGGTCCGTTACCTGTTGCCAAATTCACTCCGATGTAGGTGTGCATTTGGGTACTGTCGGGGTAGATGGCAAAATTGGCGTTGCAACCGAGGGTGTTTCCAACCACTATGGTTTGCAGACT
>JBKCHO010000097.1:0-6186 GCA_046302815.1 Bacteroidota bacterium
GCGAGCCTGACCTCCCTTGGTTGTTGCATAGGAGGTGCCTCCTCTGAAATCAAGGTAAAACGCATTATCGGCAGCGTTCTCCGTACTGCTCCAATAGCTGGCTTGAAGAGGCATCACGGATGCCCCTGGAGTGATAGACAGAGTCTTGTTCACATTGAAGAGGTTGTGATACAGAAGGCTCAATTCGTCGAAGGACGGCAAATACCAATCGCCGAGCCCTCCGTTAGTTGAGTTCAGACAAATGGCTGCAGCGCTGTTGGAATGCCCCGATTGCCCCACTATGGCATTGCTATTCGCCAACCCATCCCATGAGCTTTGTGCGGCTATTCCGATCAGAGTCAATGTGACATTGCTCCATGACTGTGATATACTCAGATCGGCCAGATCCACTACGAGCCCGCGTTCCACACCTTGTGAATCTTTCCATAAATGAAAGACAACGCCACCTCCGAACACTTCGCCGATTTTTCGGATGAAAACGCCATTTCCTATTGCACCACCCAGAATGCTGTCGGTCGTGTTTGAATGCATGGCATATGGAACGCTCAAAAACTGGGTGGTTCCCAATGTTATAAAGTTGGAGCCGCCTGTCACATCCATACCAACGCGGATAAAGTAATCGTCGTCATGCCAATTAATCGTGGAAAAATTCCCGTTTTGAATGACCCCATCACCAATAACCAGGTTGAACAGCCCGAAAGTATCGGTATTCACTTGGTGGTTTTCCGAATAAACGATATTACCTGAAGAGCTCGATTTGATGATGGAGACCTGAATGCCTATGAGTGTGTTGACAATCGGTTGGCCGGCCGTATTACGGGCAATAGCGCTGTAATTAAATGCGGCCGGGGGTGCTTGGGCATTTGACAAATGATAGGCCAAGACGCAAAGGAGGGTCATGAATCCGATTTTTTTCATGCGTTCGCTCGGGTATATGCGGTTAATGTTTTGCAAAATAATAACAAATTGATTTCACCCAGAAAGCCTGTTTCTAATTGTGTCAAGGTTGGTTGAAATCACATTGGCAGATTTTACAAGGTCATTTAAATCATGAATTAATCGCTGAAAATGAGTGTCATACGGTGTGATCGGTGTTTTTGTGTGACAACTATGGAGTTGGAACAAACATGACCCACATTGGATTGCACCAATAAAGGTTCGGTAACGATAGAGCCTGGTGTTTATTATTTTGGATTTTTGATGTGTTGCTGCTTAATGATAAGTTTTTAATTTTGAAAAAACACTTATTCAGGTACTACAAAACAGTTGTATTCAAGCTCATCTATGAAACAATTAGCGATCATCCTGCTGCTCTCTGTTTTTTCTTCAAGCATTCAAGCACAAGCTCCGGAAATCTGGGGAACGGCCAAATCGACAGTCAATAGTTCAAATTACATCATTTACAAGACCGATACGGCTCTTGGAACTCCACTTGCTCAAGTCAAAATATTGAACGCAACTTTTGATGGGATTCCGAACGGCAATTTGGTTAAGGGTAACTATGATACGCTGATTTACGGCGTAACGAATTTCTCGGTGGGTATCTCGAACATTTTTCAAATCAATACGGCTACCAATGCCTACACCGTTAAGTTCCAAACTACAACCGCCGCCCAAGGAATCGAAATCGTAGGCGAACTTGTCAAGCACCCCAACGGGAAATATTATGGTATGACAAACGGTGGCGGCGCAAGTAACAAAGGAGTCATTTTTGAATGGGATCCCTTGATGAATACCTATACTGTAAAACATGATTTCAATGGAACGAACGGGGCTTATCCCAGGTCCAATGCTTCCCTTCGTTATTGCGCGTCGGATGGGTATTTCTATGGCCTGACATTGTCAGGAGGCGCATCGAATTATGGTGTCCTGTTCAGATATAATGCCACTACCAATGCGTATCAGGTGGTCAATAACTTTACCTATTCCAATGGCATCGAACCGAACGGCTCGGTGCAAATATTGGAGTATCCCAATGGCGATTTGAACATCTTGTATACATTGATGTTCGGAAGTAGTAACAACTGGGGTGCGCTATGTAATACCCTCTATACGGCAAGCTCGGGGATCTTCACTTCGACCTATCATAGTTTTTCCGGTCTCTATTTTTACAACAACACCTTGAATTTGAATAATCCCCGCAATGACCTTGTCAAGTTGAAGTACAACAATGGTAACAACCATGCGCAATACATCGGTGTTGCCGCCAATTCATTGCAAAATTCACATGTGATATATTCCTTCGCTGTAAACAGCACCACCAAGCAGATTTATACCAATACCGCATTTCAATTCACTTCAACATTTCCTACACATGCAAGCATCCGGACAGCGGATAATTTCGTTCAGAGCGATTTTGCAAGTGGAGCGGTTTTTGGTGTCACCAATGGATTGGATGAATTCAATCCTAATGGAAGTTTCTTGAGGAAGTACTATCCACTCAACGGCACTTTCGCATCATCGGTCAATATCCAAAGCATCCAAAACCTCTCCAATGAAGTTTTCGGTGGTCGACCCTATGTGCACACATACACTCCATGTGTACCGGCTTCGGCACCTATCGTTATCAGCTCCTCATCCAATGTTTGTTTCAATAACCCCGTTACTTTGACGATTACCTCAGGATCCTTGAACACCTCAACGAATTGGACCTGGTATGCAGGAAATTGTGGAGGCAATCCCATTGGAACCGGAACCAGCATCACCGTAAACCAAAACACTACTACCACTTATTATGTCAGGGGTGAGGGTGGATGTTCTACCAATGGAAACTGTGGCTCCGTCACGGTCAATTGTGTTCCACCAAATACGGAATTGTTTTTCTCTGAGTATATCGAAGGCTCATCCAGCAACAAAGCGCTTGAGATATTCAATCCGACATCCTCTACGATCAACCTTTCCGGTTACAAGGTGGAGTTGTATATCAATGGAGCTTCAACGCCAACCAATACGCAGCAGCTTTCCGGAAATCTGGCAGCAGGCGATGTCTATGTTATTGCAAATGCCGCGGCCACGGCACCCTTCACCTCGGTAGCCGATATCACCTCTTCGGTTTGTAATTTCAATGGTGATGACGCCGTTGTCCTGAAAAAGAACAATGTGTCGGTAGACATCATCGGTGTTGTCGGTGTTGACCCGGGGGTCAATTGGTTAGTCAGTAATGGTGGCGCGACATCCGGTTTCACCTTGGTACGCGATAGCGCAATCACTGGGCCCGAAACAGTATGGGCTGTTGCCCAGAACCAATGGTACGCGTATCCAGCCAATACTTCGAGCTACTTGGGGTCACACGCCATTTCAAATACCAACACTGGCATACCGGACTTCAATGAATGGAATGGTTTGAAAATTTATCCCAACCCCGGCTCTGGCTGGTTCAAATTGGAATCCACACAAAGCGGGGAAATAAATATTCTGAATAGTCTTGGTATGGTCGTTTATCGATCCATGCATTCGGGATCCATGGTCGATATCAATCTTTCGAATTTACCGGCGGGCATGTATTTGATTCGTGTGGGTGATGCAATTGCCCGGTATTTGAAATGGTGATGGGTTGCAATAGCTGACCGAATTCGAAAACGGAGATCCGAAAAAGGGTCTCCGTTTTTTGTCTGTATAGATGCAATTATCAATCCATGGGGATATGGAGAAAAGTAAAAAAGGGAATGATTCTTATGGTTGAGACTTGACAACTTTTTGCACGGTCACTCCATTTGCCGTGTTTACAATCAAAAAGTAAATTCCATCAGGAAGCGCAGCAATCGAGATCACAGGCACTTTAGATGACATCACCATCTTTCCGTTTGGGTGAATAATCTGCACCTCTTCAATAATTCCTAATGGGTCGTTAATGGTGATAAGATCGCTTGTCGGATTGGGATAAACTTCGAAAGATTGGTTTTCAATTTCCGCCTCATTGATACCAACAGGGTTGTTGATGATGGTGGACAGCAATTGCACGGATGTTTGAAAAGCTGGAGCAGGCAACTGGTTAGTCAAAACGCAAATGATGATACCCGTTGTGGTATCGTACATCATGTTGGAACTGTATCCGCCCCAGATGGAGCCGCCATGACACCAAACGGTCCGATTAATAACGGAGGTTTCTGCAATGCCCATGCTGTAATTACCCGACCCCACAAATGTGGTGAGTTCCTGAAAGGAGCTTGGGATCAACACCTGTCCGTTCATCAACGCGTCATACCATTGCGCCATTTCACCAGAGGTGGAATACATGGCACCTGCAGCCCAAGCAGCGCTGTTCAGTGATTTGCGTGGAATCGAGTTGTTGTTAAAACCGTTTTGCCAAGGATGGGCTGCTGCAAATAGGACGCTATCATAAACATCAAGGAAGGTGCTGTCGAGCTGTAGAGGAGTCAAAATACTATCACGCAACAATTGTCCGTAGGCTTGACCCGTAACACTTTCGGCAATCATACCTGCCAACAAGTAGTTGGTGTTGCAGTAGTTCCAGTCGGTTCCCGGAGCGAATAGTGGTGGACCGGCCCAGGTGATTAGCTCAGCCGCCGTGTAGATGCGATTGGGATCATTCAAGATGGAATCCGGATAGCCGGGCACACTGGTTACATCATCCACTCCGCTGGTGTGGTTCAGCAATTGGCGGATGGTGATGTTGGAATCGATGTTATTGAAAGTAGGCAGGTGCTCATGTAAGGAGTCTTCTAATGAAAGTAAGCCGTTTTCAGCTAGCTTGAGCATCAGAACTCCTGTAAAGAGCTTGGTGTTGCTGGCAATGCCAAACTCCATATTCGAATTGATAGGGGTTCCGAAATGGGATACACCGCTGACGCCTTTCCAAGTGCCAATGCCAGGATAAATCACACATGCCGAAATCCCTTTGATATTATTGCTGGTGCGGATGCTATCGATGGCATCTTGTAGCTTCGAAGCCAACACCGGATCGAAAGGTTGCGCACTTGACCCAAGAGCCGTTGCAAAAAAATACCAAAAGAGGAATAGGAGCTTCTTCATAAACCATCAGTTCGATTGCAAAATGGCATCTAGGTTTAATGGTAGTACGAAACAATAAGTGACCATTCCAATGGAATTTTCCAAGTTTTTCCGTGGACTAGAAAAATTGAAAATAAAAGTGTTGCTTATGGATTAACCCTGCTTCTTTTCCGGTATGAAATACAGGAAGAAGGTGAAAAACAGGAACCACATGGCATCCTGCCAATTGCCACTGTTAAAGAATGAAATTCCCTGTAAACCGAGAAATCCT
The DNA here is from genome assembly GCA_046302815.1 of Bacteroidota bacterium. GTDB lineage: Bacteria > Bacteroidota > Bacteroidia > AKYH767-A > OLB10 > JALRAP01. Next base: position 5,243 of record JBKCHO010000097.1, read on the forward strand.
AAAAATCCTAAGAACCATCTTTTGCTTTTCATGGTGTTGGTTTTAATATACAAAGTAAAAGTAATGGTCTTTTTAAAATTAACAAAATATCCTCAAACATGACCTTATTCGGGTTTCCGATAACATTGATTATAAGCAAAAAATTCAAAACCTTTTTTTAGAGTGGGCCTAGCATCCAAAAAGTTTGCGAGATGATCGGAAAATCAAGCAGCATTAAACTCTTTTAAATATGAGATTTAGCTCGGTAAATCAAAATTATGGCTCCATTACCAGTAACGGCTCTTTCTGAACAATTGATAACTGATTCTGAGTAAAGTTTTATTTTTATGGCCTGTATAGATTTTTGGTGTGATATCAAATAAGGATGACATCATCTAACAAACTCGATGTAATCGACCTCAATTGAGAAAGGACCTTCTTTTTTATCGGTTGTCATGATGCCTAGTCTGACCATGTTTTTTAATTGGTCTTGCTGCAACAGATCGCCGGTCAATTCGCCGATTTGATATTCCTTGAAATCCTTGAAATAGAGTGTGGCCTCTGTCCAAACATTTGGCTTGGAATTGGGCAAATGACCTTTGTAGTAGGGGTAAGTCCAGTATTTGCTGTTCTCCAATGTGAAGGCGAATTTTGGGTAGGAGGACCTGTACTTGATTTTCAATCCCTTGTATGCAGATAAATCGAAGCTTTGGAATTTGGTTTTTACGGAAGAAAAACCACCGAAGTTTTTCAATGATAATTTTCCACTCAGAACCATTGAATTATCGGTGTATTCCAATTTGGATGTTGTGACACCTCCCATCACATTGTCAGAAATCACATACCAGTCTTTGACTCTGCCAGCAGAGCTTCCAAAATCGATTTTTAAATCGGATTTTAAGCTGTTCATACTAGCGATGGTTATAAGTAGGATTAGAGATGTTTTCATGTTGGCTGATGTGTCA
>JBKCHO010000098.1:0-34952 GCA_046302815.1 Bacteroidota bacterium
TCAATTTCCTCCCTCATGAAAAATCCAAAATCGCCACTGCGAACATTTTGCGAATTGATCAGTTCGCACAACATTTTGAGTTTGGTGGATAGGTAAAAGGCGTCTAGGTTTCTGGCTGCTTTCGCAAGCGCTTCTGGGTCAGTTCTGTTTTTTCTGGAAAGGAAAAGGTTTAGGTGTATGTACTGTTCTCGAAATGCCAAGTGGTGCATATTGGAACCTGAATGAGTTCTTTCAGACTGTTCAAATGGATCCGGAAGGGATAGGTATGTTTTATCCGCCCCTCTCAACGCCAGCGCTTTTCGGATGTAAGGATTCAATTCCGAATCTCCATTATTCAATTCCAAATGACCCAGAAACCGAACCGAAATCCGGAATAAGTCGCTGAGGGCATATCTGAGTTGTTGCTCTTTGTAGTTTTGGTTTGGATATAAATTTTCAAAAAGATAAGTTTTGTCAAGTGCTCTGTCGCTAAATTGCGGGTGATATGGTACAATTAGATTCAATAACTCCATGGATTTTCCAGGGGGGCCACCCAATCCCGTTTCAATGAACGCAGCAAGCTTCTTCAACTCGGATTTTTGAAAGTGACGAAGGATGCCAAATAACTTATAGTCGCTAAAATGCATTATTTCGATTATTTAATTATTATAAAATTCATATTATATTGAATATTAAAAATATACAAAAACAAATATATAATATAAATTCGATTATTGTTCGATTTTGAACTTTTTTATAACCTCAATCGGTTATAGATTTGTTTCATCCAAAATCCGGGCGGTTAACAACGGTTTTAAGGCAAATGAAAAACTCTAACAAAAAATTGAAAATCAGACTGCTACTAACCCTGGTGGGTATGTTTTTGTTTGCTTTGGGAACAAGGGCATCCCACATAGTAGGTGGTGAAGTTTGGTACCAATGGGTCCAAGGAAACACCTATCAGGTTAATCTGAATTTATACCGCGACTGTGGAGGGCTTCCGGCGTCAAACACGGCTAGTGTTAGTTACACGGGTTGTGGTGTGAATGGTTCTCTGACCCTGGCTCTGACAGGAACCCCGACAACAGTTACCGCACTTTGTCCTACTTCTGCTCCACTCACCAGCTGTAATGGCGGTTCACTTTACAGTATCCAAAGAATCACCTATTCAGGAACAGTAACACTTCCAGGCGCTTGTTCATTTTGGGTCTTTTCATATGAAGAATGTTGTCGACCCAGTTTGAGTAACCTCTCTTCCCCGCAGAACACCGATATGTATTACAAGGCCATATTGAACAATGTGGCTGCTCCCAACAACAATTCGGCAAGGTTTAACACGGTTCCTACTACCATTATCCCTTCAAACGCCACATCACAAATGGTTTGGAGTGCGTATGATACAGATGGCGATTCGTTGGTTTATATGCTAACACCCGCACTAAAAGGTCCGGGACAGCAAGTGGTCTATCTGCCTCCTTACTCTGCATCGCAACCCTTTTCAGTGTCATTGCCCACAAATATTGATTCCACTACCGGAACAATCACGGTTACACCTAATTCCATTCAGAACCCAGTTGTGTGCGTCAAGGTGAATGAGTATCGCAATGGTGTTTTGGTAGGTACGGTATATCGGGACTTGATGGTTACCGTTTATTCCAGCAGCAACAACTCACTGCCTGTGTTATCTGGAATCAACGGAACTTCCAGCCATTCTACAACCGTATGTGCTGGAGATACCTTGTCTTTTTCGCTACAGGCAACCGATCCCAACCCATCGCAGTCGCCAACCATACAACTTTTTAATACAAACACCTCTGCGCAGTTTTCCATGGTGCCTGGAACAACCAACGGTAACTTCACATGGGTCACGGATTCATCAATGATTCAACCGAGTCCGCATCACTTTTCCTTCTCAGCGGTAGACAATTTCTGTGATTTCATGGGAGTTCAATCTACGGTTATCGCCGTGAATGTAATTGCTTGTAACTCCAATGATGTTTGGCCTGGTGATGCCAATTACGATGGCGTCGCTAACGCCTTTGATGTATTGTCAATCGGACAGGCTTTCGGCGATTCAGGATATGTAAGAGCAAACGCAACTCTGGGTTGGGTGGCTCAACCTTGCAGCGATTGGAGTAATTCTTTGGCAAACGGTATCAATCATAAGCATTCCGATACAGATGGAAATGGGGTGGTCGGTTTCAGCGATACACTGGCCGTGCAGTTGAATTATGGTCTATCACATCCATTGCGACTCTCTAATAACCTAATGATGCCTTCTGCCGATTTGCAGATTACAGCAAGCGCAGATACCATTGGCATGGCGATGCCGGTTGAACTTATTGTTTCCATCTCAACCCCTATTGATTCGGTTAGCGGATTGGCTTTTCGCTTGGTTTTGGACACGGCATTGGTAAAAATCAATCAAACCACAATCGACTATGTGGGTACAGTGCTGGGCACGCCCAATGTCAACCTGATTAAAGTCGACAAAGTCATAGGGTCAACCGGTACAATTGAAGTTGGTTTGTCGCGCACCGATCATCAAAACATCAGCGGCACAGGACAAATCGTTCGCATAGGAATCGTTACCACAGACAATGTATCAGGCAAAGTGACATTGTACATGGATCCATCCGATATTGATGGCGTTACGGCTGCTGGAAATCCCATCACTTTGAATCCGGTCGGAACCGAGGTGGTAATAGATCCCGCCTACACGGGTGTTGCAGAATCATTCGAACAGCTAGATTATACAGTCGTACCCATTCCAGCGTCTCAATTCGTTCGAGTTGATTTCAAGACGCCTGTTGTAGATGCAACTTATGAAATTATAGGCCTGCGGGGTAATGTTGTGCTTCAAGGTAGATTTTCGGGCGAGGATCAGGTATTGGATATTTCTACTTTGCCCAAAGGGTTTTATCAGCTAAGACTTTCAACTGAAAAAGGCATATTGATCAAAAAGATCATTAAGATTTAGACTTGTGGTTAGGTCTTTTTCAGAAACGGCGGGGTGCTCAACATACCCGCCGTTTCGCATTTATTGGATTTTTCAATCGCAATACATTACTTTCACAAATAATCATCATGATTGAAGCCTAAAGCAACAAAACCTAACCATAATTCAAGATGAGTAAAAAGGGGGCGCAGCCCGAGTTACGGTTCGTAACCAATTTCCCTACCGAACAAACCCTGCAACTTCTATTGGATGCCCACACTTTATTTACTGAACTCAAAGAGGAAAAGCAGCGGCAATCTATGATTTCATTGGAGGAAGCGTCTGAGCTTTTGGAGCTGCCATCCAAGAAAATCCAGCAGCTCGTTGAGGATGGTCATCTTAAACAGTCGGCTGATGGGCGTTTGTATCGTTATCATGTGATTCGAATACTTTTTGAGTTAAAACAGGCGGAATTGTTTGAGTCTATTCGTTGACTTTAATCTGTCAATTCAGTTAATCATCGTATTATCAAACATTTATGCCAAAATCTACATCGTTTGGCTTAACGGCTGGTCGCATAGTGCAGGGTGGCATTTTTCTCCGATTTATATTACTTTTGTGCTCCCTTGGAGTGATCCACAGGTGATTGTCCGATGGTGTAATGGTAACACTGCAGATTTTGGTTCTGCCTTTCTAGGTTCGAATCCTAGTCGGACAACTAAAAAGCCTCTTCAATAGATGAGGCTTTTTGTTTTTCTGGATAGTTCCTAACGAAGCAGATGATACTACTTTTGGTTAATATTGTGAAGTAGCATTAACCAAAGTCCTACTTATCGGTTTTACTCAAAAATAACTTAGCCATGAAATGTCCTACTTGCCAGGTTCCCCTGGTTATGACTGAGAGAAGCGGTGTCGAAATTGATTACTGTCCACAATGCCGCGGTGTATGGTTGGACAGGGGAGAGTTGGATAAGATCATAGAGCGCTCATCGCAGATTTTATCAGAAAAGGCTCCACCCCAACCAACACCTCCGCCAACACCTCCTCCAGCTCAGCCTCATCCATTTAGTCAACCTCAACAGTACCCAAGCCACGACCCGTACTACCACGGTCATAAGAAGAAGAAAAAGAACTTCTTGGATGACATTTTTGATTTCTGATTTTTCGATCTGAACAAATTAACCTGTTGTTACTCTCACTGAGGAGCGAATGGATTCATTAACACAAATCGTTCTGGGTGCAGCGGTTGGAGAGATTTTACTTGGCAAAAAACTAGGCAACAAGGCTATCTTAATCGGAGCCATAGGAGGTACACTTCCGGATTTGGATGTGATTTACAATTTATTTGACGACAGCCCCGCTGCTCACCTCCGTGTTCACCGGGGCTATTCTCATTCTATGTTCACCCATTTGGTAGCCTCGTTTCCATTGGCATGGTTGAGCTTTAAAATCAGTGACAAAGTAAGGTCGTTTGGCAGATGGTACTTGTTTTGGTTTTTGGCATTGTTTACTCACGCACTACTCGACTGCTGCACAACTTATGGAACAAGGCTGTTGCTCCCGTTCACCAACTATCAAGTGGCTTTCAACAACATCAGTGTTGTGGACCCGATTTATACCCTTCCCTTTTTGATCAGTTTGATTGTAGCTATGTTTTTCAGAAGGGAATCAAGAGCTAGAAGGAGGTTGGTGCTATTTGGAATGGTGTTCAGTTCGGTATATCTTTTGGTTACTTTGGGTCTTAAATTCCAATCGCATCTTTTATTCCGCGATAGTCTCGTCGAAAATGGACATAGCTATCAGGAATTGAATGCAACTCCCACCATCCTGAATTCTATTTTGTGGAGTGCACAGGCGTTTGATGACGACTCGGTACGCTTCGCAGAGTACTCTTTCCTAAAGCCAAATGAACCGATTCGCTGGACATCCTACCCTCGAAACAGTCAATTGTTAAACGGGATGGTAAATAGGGATGTTGAAACAGCGCTTTGGTTTAGCGATGGCGTATGGTTTGCCACTGATAAAGGCGATGGAACTGTCAACTTATATAGTTGCAAATTCGGAAGGATTGATTTCAATTCCGAAGATCCCGACAAAGCCTTTTTCTTTTATTGGAATATTTACCGTAAAGACGGTAAAGTTTACTGCGAACAGTTAGGGAGACAGCGAACGGATGGGGATATGAGAGAGGCCTTTGAAATGTTGTTCGATAGAATCGGACTGTAAAGATTCCTGCTGTTGCTGCTACTATTTTTCTTTGAGATGCTTCAAAATCCGATTTGTTGCACCTGAGTTTCGCATGATAAATCCGCGATTTATTTCTCCGATTTTTTCCAAATCGGATTTGGAACTTAGCAGCTCCGAAATCTTAGATTGCAGCTCATTAATATTCTTTATGGAAAATCCACCACCAATTTCTATGAGAGCGTTGGCTTCATTGAAACGATGAAAATTTGGCCCGAACACAACAGGTGCCCCGAAGGCCACCGCTTCCAATGTATTGTGAATTCCGGATCCAAAGCCACCACCCACATAGGCAATGTCCGCATATTGATATATGGATGAAAGCATACCAATGGTATCTACAACCAGAGAGTTTGTTGTATTGAAGTCGCCTTCCCAATTCGAATACCTAGCAGCTCCTTTTCCCAGAGTGTCCATGAGTTTGTTGATGTGATCTTCCGAAATTTCGTGGGGCACAATCACCATTTTCAATTTCCCTGAATGGTACTCCTCTATTCCCGTTAAGAGCTTTTCATCTTCAGGCCATGTGCTTCCTGCTACCAAGACCGGGCCGTTTCCACGAAGCGATTCGAATTTCGCCAGCGGGTTTGCCGAATGAGCCCCAGATAAAACGCGATCAAAACGCGTATCGCCGGAAACGGTAGCATTCGAATAGCCGATGTTCTTTAGCATTTCGGATGAAGATGCATCTTGTACAAAAAACATTTTGATGAATCCAAGCATTCTTCGATGAAGTGATCCATACCATTTGAAGAAAATATGGTTTTGTCTGAAAACAGCCGAAACCATATAGGTAGGCACATTGGACTCGTGGAGCTCTTTCAAATAGTGAAACCAATATTCATATTTAACGAAAAATGCAGCTTTGGGGCTGGTTAATTGAATAAAGTGTTTCGCATTTCTAGGGGAGTCCATGGGTAGGTACATCACTAGGTCTGCACCAGTATAGTTTTTGCGTATTTCGTATCCTGATGGAGAGAAGAAGGTTAGCAAAATTTTGCTGTCAGGGTATATTTCTCGGATGCTTTCAATCAGCGGTCTTCCTTGTTCAAATTCACCAAGTGAAGCACAATGAAACCAAATACATCCTGCAATTTCTTCAGACTTTGATTCAATTAATTTCTTCCAGCCTTTTCGACCATTGATAAATTTTTTGGCCTTGTCGCTGAATAAGGCAGCAATATGTATGCCTACTTGATAAAGCCAAAGAAACAATCGATAAAACAGCAGGTTCATCAATAAAGGTAAAAGGCTTTTGGCTTTTTCTTGTAGAACGGCAGTGTCCAGCCCAATTTGAATCCATACAATAGATCAAGCCGTTGGCTTTTATCTATTTGAGGGTCATCGAAAATATAATCTCTACGAAGCTTTGTAAATCCTTGAATGAATTCGAATCCTCCGTAAAAATTCACCAATTGTCGGTTGCTAAAAAATACAAATCCGATAAATTCCTGAAGTCTGAATCCATTGGTCAAACGATCATATCCTTTTTTATAATCACCACGCAAAGCTGGAACGGTGTTTCCGATATCCTCAATTCGAATTTTATGTTGCATGAATCCTGGGCTCACTAAAACTAGGATTCCACTATTCGGGTTGGGTTTTTTCAATGAAAATATTTTTCCAAAAGCCGGACCAACATGATATCCTCTCTCAAAGAGTCTGATTTCTGCATAGAGCCCGTCGAGTCCGATAATCTGTTGGTCTTGAGTATAGAGGTCTTTGAGCAAATTGGGTTCTTTAATGTCGTTGCCGAACATAAATCCTGTGCTTGCTCCAATCAAGTAGTTTTTCCGGTTCTTGTATAAAACCTCCCCGCCCAGCACTGTACATGTGCCAAATCTGTCTGCTAGATCACCCCCTGGGGTGTAATAGCCCGCGGAGACATTCATCATTGGAAATCTGATGATAGAATCTCTGACACCACTTTGACCGGATGCTTTGAAAACGCCCAAAAAAACTAGAATCAAGGCTGCTGGAGCAATCAGAAATCGCATAACTATCAATTGATTTAACAGGGTGAAAATTAGTCATTTTTAGTGGCAGGATTTCAGCTTTCGACACAATATGCTGATAAATAGCATTATATGGGCTGTTTCAAGGTTGTTTTTTGATTATTGCCCGCCTTTATGATCTATTCAATAGTTTTTGATTTACAATAGGTTTCGCGGTATTTCAGATGTGAGGTAGGTCTGAATCTTTATCTTTGCGTTCCAACGCAATTCCATGCAAAAAATAGCAATGGTCGACCTGCTCGGCCAATACAACAAGATTAAATCCGAAGTCGACAAGGCTGTCATGGATGTTATCGCATCATCAGCTTATATTAATGGTCCAGAAGTAAAAGCCTTTCAATCGGAATTGGAGACTTATCTCGGTTGTAAGCATGTCATTCCGTGCGCCAACGGTACAGATGCTCTTCAAATTGCCATGATGGCATTAAAACTGGAGCCGGGGGATGAGGTTATTACGGCCGATTTTACCTATGCTGCTACTGCGGAAGTCATAGGTCTTCTGAGGCTAACTCCCGTCTTGGTTGATGTATTACCCGACACTTTTACCATTGATCCAGTCGCATTGGAGAAGGCCATCACACCCAAGACAAAAGCCATAGTGCCGGTTCATCTTTTCGGGCAGTGCGCACAAATGGAAAAAATCATGGAGATTGCGACCAAGCATCGCCTGTATGTGATTGAAGATACGGCCCAGGCAATAGGATCGGATTATCATTTTAGCGATGGTTCATCCCGTAAGGCGGGCACCATTGGGACAATTGGTTGCACCTCCTTTTTCCCTTCCAAGAATCTTGGTTGCTATGGAGATGGCGGAGCCATTTTTACCAACGATGATGAGTTGGCAACTCGTATTCGAATGGTAGCAAACCATGGCCAAAGCGTACAATATTATCATGATGAAATTGGTGTCAACTCCAGGTTAGACAGCATTCAAGCTGCCATACTGCGCATCAAGCTTAGGCATTTGAATGAATATGCAGAGGCGCGCAACCGTGCCGCAGCATATTATGACAAGGCGTTTTCCGGTCATCCTGCTGTTTCTATCCCCGCAAGGGAAAAGTCGTCAACCCATGTGTTTCACCAGTACACTCTGGTTTTACATGGCAAGAATCGGAATGAAATGAAAGAATTCATGGCTTCAAAAGGAGTTCCCGCCATGATTTATTACCCTGTTCCACTGCACATGCAGAAAGCTTATACCGATCCTCGGTATAAAAAGGGAGATTTTCCTGTGACTGAACAACTCTGTGCGAATGTGATATCATTACCGATGCACACGGAGTTGAGTGAGGAGCAATTGACATACATTGTTGCCTGTGCAATGGAGTTTTTAAACAGTTAATTGATTAAAAAACCACAATGAATATCACAGTTGTAGGAACGGGCTATGTAGGTTTGGTAACTGGCACATGCTTTGCCGAAATGGGCAATCAGGTCATTTGTGTAGACATTGACCAGAAAAAGGTAGAGGCCATGCAGCAGGGCCGTATTCCTATCTATGAGCCTCATTTGGATGTTCTTTTCGAAAGGAATATCAAACAGGGGCGATTGATTTTTACAACAGATTTGGCAGCTGCGATAAAACCAGCCCAAGTTATTTTTCTAGCTCTACCCACTCCTCCCGGGGAAGATGGTTCGGCCGATTTAAGCTATGTATTGGGTGTTGCATCCAAGTTGGGTCAATTAATGGATTCATACAAGGTGGTTGTAAATAAGAGTACTGTTCCTGTAGGAACTGCAGAGAAAGTACATCATGCGATTGCTGCAAATTGCAAAGTAGAGTATGATGTGGTTTCCAATCCCGAATTTTTGCGCGAAGGATTTGCTGTGGATGATTTCATGAAGCCCGATCGAGTGGTCATAGGAACGGAATCGGAAAGGGCGCGAAAAATCATGTCTGAGCTTTATGCACCTTTCGTCAGACAAGGCAATCCCATATACATGATGGATGCTCGATCTTCTGAACTCACCAAATACGCCGCAAACGCTTTTCTTGCCACCAAAATCACTTTCATGAATGAAATCGCCAATCTTTGTGAGCGAACCGGTGCCAATGTGGATATGGTACGCATCGGAATTGGCTCTGACGATAGGATTGGTAAGCGGTTTCTTTTTGCGGGAATCGGATATGGTGGAAGCTGTTTCCCAAAGGATGTACAAGCCCTTGCTAAAACAGCAGATGAATACGGATATGATTTTCGCGTTTTGGACTCCGTGATGAAGGTAAATGCAACGCAACGAACAATCATTTTTGATAAGATCATGAGGTATTTCAATCATGATGTGAAAGGAAAGAAGATTGGTGTTTGGGGTTTGGCGTTTAAACCTGATACCGACGATATCCGTGAAGCTCCTGCATTGTTTCTCATCGAAAAATTCTTAGAAGCAGGAGCTGTTATTTCTGTATTCGATCCCGAAGCCATGCCCAATGTGAAAAAGATCTTTGGAGAACGCATCAGTTATGCCCAGGATTCATACGAGGCAATTGCCCAGGCCGATGCTTTGTTGATTGCTACTGAATGGGCAGTGTTCCGTACCCCGGAATTCGAAAGGATTTCAAAGCTCATGAAAAACAAGGCTATTTTCGACGGTCGTAACCTATACGATCCTAGCAAAATGGCTCAATTGGGATTTCATTATGAGAGCATCGGTCGCCAAACTTTAAAAAACGCTTAACATGGCAGAGCGCAAAAGAATTTTGATCACCGGTGCGGCCGGTTTTCTAGGGTCACACCTTTGTGATCGTTTCATCAAAGAGGGTTATCATGTGATTGGCATGGATAACCTTATTACAGGTGACTTGGTGAACATTCAGCACCTGTTTAAGCTCGAGCAATTCGAGTTCTACCACCACGATGTGAGCAAGTTTGTTTTTGTTCCAGGAGAATTGCATTATATTCTGCATTTTGCATCGCCTGCTAGCCCCATAGATTATTTGAAAATACCTATCCAAACGCTCAAGGTTGGATCTTTGGGAACACATAACCTGCTCGGACTTGCCCGTGTGAAAAAAGCTAGAATTTTGGTGGCTTCCACTTCTGAGGTGTATGGAGATCCAACAGTGCATCCGCAAACGGAGGATTATTGGGGTAATGTGAATCCTGTTGGACCTCGAGGCGTTTATGACGAGGCCAAGCGATTTCAAGAGGCCATAACCATGGCATACCACACCTATCATGGATTGGAAACCCGTATCGTAAGAATTTTCAATACCTATGGACCTCGTATGCGTTTGAATGATGGTCGTGTACTGCCAGCGTTTATTGGGCAGGCTCTCCGCGGCGAGGATCTTACTGTATTTGGTGACGGATCACAAACCCGTTCGTTCTGTTATGTCGACGATTTGATAGAAGGCATATACCGTTTATTGATGAGTGATTGTGTTTATCCCGTAAACATTGGAAACCCTTCTGAAATAACGATTCGCGAATTTGGCGAGGAGATATTGAAACTTACCGGTTCCGATGTCAAGATGATAATGAAGCCACTTCCACAAGATGATCCTAAACAAAGGCGTCCAGATATCTCCAAGGCTAAAGAGATTTTGGGATGGGAGCCGAAGGTTGGACGAGCCGAAGGTCTTCGTTTAACTTATGAGTATTTCAAAGGATTGCCCAAGGAAGAATTATATAAAACCGCATATCGCTTCAGCTGATGACAACTGCCGATTTCTTTGTGCATGAATCCTCTTATGTAGATGAAGGTTGTGTCATCGGCAAGGGAACTCGTATTTGGCATTTTTCACACATTATGACGGGTTGTGAAATTGGCGAGGGTTGTAATATAGGGCAGAATGTGGTGGTTTCTCCTGGAGTCCGACTTGGAAACAATGTAAAGATTCAGAACAATGTGTCTGTATATACTGGGGTTGTGTGCGAGGATGATGTTTTTCTTGGCCCGAGTATGGTATTTACAAATGTTACCAACCCTAGAAGCGCTGTAAACAGAAGAGGAGAGTACAAAGAGACTCTTGTACGCAAAGGCGCTACTATTGGTGCTAACGCTACAATAGTTTGTGGACATTGTATAGGTGCTCATGCGTTCATAGGTGCAGGGGCTGTTGTAACCAAAGATGTTCCCGATTTTGCATTAGTGGTAGGTAATCCGGCTAGGCAAACGGGTTGGATGAGCAGGTTTGGACACAAACTTTCATTCGGATCCGATGGTATTGCAGTTTGTCCCGAAAGCAAAGAAAAGTATAAACTGGAAGGCGGTCTTGTATCGCTATTGTAACTTAACCATGTCAGAAAAGATACGATTTGCAATTATTGGCCATGGGCACATAGGAAAAAGACACGCCGAAATGGTGCGTCGAGATCCCGATGCGCAACTGGTTGCTGTTTGCGATATCGCCGAACAAGATATATCTGGTTTGGATGTGCCTTTTTTCAAATCGGCTGAGGCGCTGCTTCATTCGGGATTGGAATTTGATGTTGTCAATGTTTGCACACCCAACGGTCTGCATGCTTCGCATGCCATGATGGCTATCCAGGCAGGCAAGCATGTGGTTGTTGAAAAACCAATGGCCCTTTCAAAGGCATCATGCGAAGAATTGATTCATGCTGGTTTGGCCAAGGGGGTCAATATTTTCTGTGTAATGCAAAACCGGTATTCGCCTCCAGCGAAATGGTTGAAGGAAATTGTAAGTGGTGGAATACTGGGTGATGTATACATGGTTCAATTGAACTGTTATTGGAATCGGGATGACCGCTACTATAAAAAGGGTGGTTGGAAAGGGACTGAAATCCTGGATGGAGGGACCTTGTTCACCCAGTTTTCTCATTTCGTTGACATCATGTATTGGGTGTTCGGTGACATTACCGATATAGATGGGAAGTTTGCTGATTTCTGTCACCAACAATCAACCGAGTTTGAGGACAGTGGCATGGTTAACTTTCGCTTTCTGAAGGGCGGATTGGGATGTATCAATTATTCTACTGCCGTGTGGGACCGCAACATGGAGTCCTCTATCACCGTGACCGGCAGCAATGGAAGCCTGAAAATCGGCGGTCAATATATGAATGAGGTTGAATATTGCCATATCAAAGATTATGTGATGCCTGAATTGGAGGAATCATCTCCGGCAAATGATTACGGGGCATACAAGGGTTCAGCCTCCAACCATCACTTTATTATCCGTAATGTCATTGAGACCCTTCAAGGTCGAACGACAATCACTACAAATGCACTTGAGGGGTTGAAGGTTGTTGAAATAATCGAATCCATTTACGACCTCCGTAACAGGTCCAAATCAATTAAGTGATATCATGCTTAAAGAGATTTTATCTGGTGAAAAGAAGATCGGTGTCATCGGTCTTGGATATGTTGGATTGCCCATCGCTTTGGAGTTTGCCAAAAAAGCTGGAGTCATTGGCTTCGACATCAACGCAAAAAGGGTTGAAATGATGCGTAACAGAATAGATCCAAGTGGAGAACTTGAACCCGAGGCATTCGATGGTTGCAACATCACCTTCACCGATTCGGAAGATGTTTTAAGGCAAGCATCCTTCTTTATAGTTGCTGTTCCAACACCCATCGATGAACATAGATTGCCCGACTTGAAGCCTGTGCTTTCCGCTTCTGCTACCATTGGGCGCGTTTTGAAAAAGGGCGACTATGTGGTTTTTGAGTCTACTGTTTATCCCGGTTGTACCGAAGAGGATTGCCTTCCTGTAATCGAGGATTTGTCAGGACTTAAGAACATTGCCGACTTTAAGTTGGGATATTCTCCTGAGCGAATCAATCCGGGTGACAAGGAGCATACGCTTGCAAAAATCGTCAAGGTGGTTTCGGGTTGTGATGCGGAATCATTGGAGGAGATAGCTGGTGTTTATGAGTTGGTGGTTCAGGCCGGTGTTCATAAAGCATCCTCTATCAAAGTGGCTGAGGCAGCAAAAATCATTGAGAATACCCAACGCGATGTCAATATTGCTTTGATGAATGAGCTTTCCATCATTTTCAATAAGATGGGCATTAATACATTTGAGGTTTTGGAAGCGGCAGGAACCAAGTGGAACTTTTTGAAGTTCAAGCCGGGATTGGTAGGTGGTCATTGTATCGGAGTGGATCCTTATTATTTGACTTATAAGGCACAGGAATTGGGTTACCATGCACAAATCATCAACAGCGGACGAAGTGTTAATGACTCCATGGGCTTTTATGTTACCAAACAAACCGTCAAAAAACTTATTGCAGCTGGAAAAGATCCAGGTAAATCGAAGGTTCTTGTTATGGGAGCTACCTTTAAGGAGGATGTTGAGGATATCCGCAACTCCAAAATAGCGGATGTGGTCAATGAATTTATCTCTTTTGGAGTAACGGTACATGTTGTCGATCCGCATGCGAACTCCGATGAATTGATGCATGAATACGGGTTTGGATTGGTTTCAAAACCCGATAACGACTACGATGCAATCATATTGGCTGTGAATCATAAGGAGTATTCGAATCTCGACGAAGAGACTATTGGTAAAATGTGCGGCGACAAGGCCATTGTAGTTGACCTTAAGGGTGTATTGAGAGGAAAAGTAAGCGGTTTGACTTATTGGAGTTTGTAAGCTTCCACAAATGGCAGGTAAACAAAAAATATTGGTTACGGGCGGAACCGGTTTCATCGGTTCCCACACTGTTGTGCAACTGATTAATTCTGGTTTTGAGGTATTGATTGTGGATGACTTATCCAATTCAAGGGTGGAGGTTTTGGATTCCATTCGTAAAATTACTGGAGTCGCTCCTTTGTTTGAATGCTTTGATTTATGTGATTTTGACACTACAAACAACTTCTTTGCAAAATATAAGCCGGATGCAGTTATACATTTTGCAGCAAAAAAGGCGGTTGGTGAGTCAGTTCAACTTCCTTTGCTCTATTACAGAACCAATTTGGTTTCGTTGATGAATATCATGGAAGCATCGATTGCAAATGGATGCCACAAAATGGTGTTTTCTTCCTCTTGTACCGTGTACGGTCAGCCGGATGTCAACCCTGTTGGCGAATCTGCTCCATTGCAAAAGGCAGAATCACCATATGGTAATACAAAAAAGATTTGCGAGGAAATGTTGAGTGATTTTGCAAAGGTAAATCCATTCGGCGTTATTTCCTTGCGCTATTTCAATCCGGTTGGTGCACATGAATCAGCTCTTATTGGAGAGTATCCACTTGGTCCTCCATCTAATCTTATGCCAGTACTTACCCAAACCGCTATTGGGAAACGCAGCTCATTCCAGATATTTGGTAATGACTACAACACTCCCGATGGTACTTGTATCAGGGATTACATACATGTTGTGGATTTGGCAAATGCACATGTTGCCGCAATCGAAAAATTGAATACTGAAAGCTTGGTCAATCGAATCTCATATTACAATATTGGTACTGGTAATGGTGTCTCGGTAAAGGATATGGTTGACGCCTTTGAGCGCACCAATGATTTGAAATTAAATTACACTTACGCTTCTCGCAGACCTGGTGATATTGAACAGGTTTGGGCCGATAATACCAAGGCTGTTGCCGAATTGGGGTGGAGCGCCAAGCATGATTTGGAAGATATGGTTCGAAGTGCTTGGAAATGGGAGCGTAATGTAAAGGTTATGGATCTTAATAATTCAACGAAATGAAAATTTTAGTCACAGGAGGAGCTGGCTTTATTGGAAGTCATGTCGTGCGCAGATTGGTAACTCGATATCCGAATCATCACATCCTGAATTTGGATGCCCTTACCTATGCAGGTAATTTGGAGAACATAAAGGATATTCAGAATGCCGAAAATCACACATTCATTAAGGGTGATATCACAGATGCGGATTTTATAGATGGGTTGTTTTCTATCGAGCAAATAGATGCTGTGATTCACCTAGCTGCAGAATCACATGTTGACAGGAGCATTACCGATCCGCTTATTTTTGTTAAGACCAATGTGCTCGGCACCGCCACCTTGTTGAATGCTGCCCGAAGGGCATGGTCTAACGACAGTGGTTTCAAACCGGGCTCCAGGTTTTATCATGTGTCTACCGATGAAGTATATGGCTCACTAGGTGAAACCGGATTTTTTACTGAATCCACACCATATGATCCTCGAAGTCCATATTCTGCTTCAAAGGCATCCTCCGATCATTTAGTGCGAGCCTATGGCCATACCTACGGAATGCCAATTGTCATTTCAAATTGTTCCAATAACTACGGCTCTCACCATTTCCCAGAGAAACTCATCCCACTTATGATCAATAATGTAGTTAACTCCAAGCCACTACCTGTTTATGGCAAGGGTGATAATGTGCGTGATTGGTTATGGGTCGAAGATCATGCATCTGCCATTGATGTGATTTTTCATACCGGAAAAAATGGAGAAACTTACAACATAGGCGGAAACAACGAGTGGAAGAACATCGATTTAGTGAATCTGTTGTGTAAGCTTATGGACGAGAAGCTTGGTCGAGAACCAGGCACTTCAGCCAAACTAATCACCTATGTTAAAGATCGAGCCGGGCATGACCACCGATATGCTATTGATGCATCCAAGTTAAAACGCGATTTGGGTTGGGAACCATCTATACAATTTGAAGAGGGTTTATCGAAAACAATCGATTGGTATTTATCCAACCGTGAATGGATTGACCGTGTAACATCCGGCGAATACATGACCTATTACGAGAAACAATATCACACCCGCCATTGATAAACAGCAACAGATGTTCCACACGAATGAAATAAAAGACAAGTCATTTCTGATTACCGGAGGTGCTGGTTTTATTGGTTCCAACATAGCAGATTACCTGATCAGCAATGGTGCCCGCCTGGTTCGTGTGTTGGATAATATGAGTAATGGTTTCATGGTGAATGTTCAGCCTTATCTTGGATTGAACTCCTATGAGTTTATCGAGGGAGATATAACCGATATCGATACCTGCAGGCATGCTATGAAAGGTATAGACATGGTTACTCATCAGGCTGCTCTCGGCTCGGTTCCGCGTTCCATTGCACATCCTGATCTCACACATGCATCCAATGTGAATGGTTTTCTGAATATGTTGATTGCCTCCAGGGATGCACATATAGAGCGCTTTGTTTATGCAAGTTCCTCATCAGTATATGGTGACATTACCGATTCCCCCAAAGTGGAGTACCGTACTGGGAAGCTTTTATCGCCTTATGCGGTTTCCAAAATGACCAACGAGCTTTATGCTGGAGTATTTGGGCATAACTACGGAATGAAGATTGTTGGACTCAGGTACTTTAATGTTTATGGACAGCGACAGGATCCCTCTGGTCCCTACGCCGCGGTTATTCCACTTTTTATGGATGCGGTTCTCAATAACAAAGATGCATACATAAACGGTGACGGAGAGCAAACACGGGACTTCACTCATGTGAGCAACGCGGTTCAAGCCAACATTCGCGCTTTATTTACAACAAACCTAGAGGCTTTCGGAAAGGTGTACAATGTTGCCGTTGGCGAGAGCATTACCGTTAACCAGCTCTTTGATGAGATTGCCGCAATTGCAGGGAAAAAGATGAAACCCATTCATCGGTCAGACCGTCCAGGAGATGTGCGCAGCTCACTGGCAGATGTGTCACTGGCACGAAAATATCTTGGATACGAACCCCAAGTAAGAATTCGTGAAGGTTTAACTCAAACTTACGAGTGGTTCAAATCCACATATTGAAAATGGCCTCTTTGTTCAGCATTTTCAGAAAAAAAACTGTGCCTCTAGCTGATTATTCCTGGCTAGGAACCGATATGCATTCGCACTTGTTGCCTGGATTGGATGATGGCGCCCCTGATTTAGAATCATCCTTGAAGCTCATTCGTGCTTTGAACGAGATGGGATTCAAAAAATTCTGGTGTACTCCTCACATCATGAGCGATTTTTATAGGAATGACGCCTCCAGTATCTTTCCCGTATTAGAGGCTGTTCGCGATGCGGTAAAGGATGCGGGTATTCCAGTAGAGGTTCATGCTGCGGCTGAGTATTATGTGGACGACGGTTTTGTTAAAAAACTGGCTCATGAAAAGTTGTTGACTTTAGGAGAAAAGCATTTGCTTTTTGAGGTTTCATATATCAATGCACCCGAAAATCTCGATAAGGTTATCTTCGATATGCAATTGAAAGGTTATCGCCCCATCATGGCGCATCCGGAGCGATATCCTTTTTGGTATCGTGATTTTGACAAATACAAAACCTTCCGCGACCAAGGTGTGATGCTTCAGGTTAACATGAACTCTCTGTGCGGCTACTATGGTCCCGATGCCAAAGCCATAGCTTTGAAAATGGTTGAAGAAGGTATCGTTGATTTGTTGGGTACAGATTGTCATCATGAAAGGCATTTGGAGGGTATAAAAAAGGGACTCAAAGAGGCCTCCATGCGCAAGCTGATGGAGCAGACAGCCCTCTTTAATGCATCCTTGTAGCCTTCTGATTCCATTAAGAATTTTCAATTTCCGAGTGCCATTTCCTTGGATTTCCCTATCTTTACATAACTACGGTGCTTTCGGATGCGTTTTCGCCTCAGACGGCCTCGCATCAATCACAATCAACAAATACAACATTATGAAAATTGAAATCAACAAAGTGGTTTCCGTTACCTATCGTTTGGAAGCCAACACTGAGGGTGTCGAAAAGCAACACATCGAAACAGCTGGAAAAGATAAACCTTTGACCTTTCTTTTCGGTTCTGGTGGACTTATTCCGGCATTCGAAGAAAATCTAAATGGAAAATCAGTTGGTGATTCGTTTGCATTCAGCATCGATCCTGAAAACGGATATGGTATGCAGGACCCAGATGCTCTCGTTGAATTACCGATGGACATTTTCAAAGTAGACGGAGTTATTGATATGGAGCTGATCCGCGTTGGAAATTTGGTGCCTATGAGCGATAGCCAAGGCAACCGCTTGGATGGAAGAGTTATGGCAGTTACCGCAGATCATGTTAAAATGGATTTTAATCATCCATTAGCAGGTCATCATTTGCATTTCTCTGGCGAGGTGATTGAAATCCGTGAAGCCTCTGCCGAGGAGATCGCACATGGACACGCACATACCGGTCACGACGGACATTGATTCTTCGAGCTATTATAAAAAGCCCGTATCATTTCGATGCGGGCTTTTCTTTTATCTGGTAGGTTAGCATACTAAACACAACTCCTGCAACTACCAATGCCATACCTGCGATGGTGTTCCAGCTATATCGTTCATCGAACAAGAAAAATCCCGCCAAGGTAGCATATACCACTCCGATATAATTCAAGATGGAAACGCCGGCAACCTTTTCCATTTGTAATGACTTGGTCATGTTCACTTGTCCGAGCTGGGTGAAGAGTCCTACCAGAATCAAATTCATCCAATCCCATCCGGTTGGCATAACAAATACCGGAGCGGTGAAGAACAATCCGGTGATGGTACCGAGGAGTTGAAAATGGAATACCACTACTAACGGATGCTCCTTGTCTTTGATGGTTCGGATGGTGATGTAAGCGAGTGCAGAGCCGAGTGCGGAGAGGATACCGATGAGGATGTAAAAGTTTTCAGCCTGATTGCTTACGCCTTGGATGATAATAACTCCGATGAAGGAAAGTATGAAGAAAAGCCATTGGGCTGGTCGTACTTTCTCATCCAATACATATACAGCGAGTATAGTGGTGAAGATAGGTGAGAGGTATTGGATGGTAACGGCTGTGCCCAAGGGCAGATGTGCTATGGTAGCGACATAGGCCACCAGCGATGCAGTTCCGAAAACACCTCGTAGCAAGAGTAATCTTCGGTTGGTCCCCTTCCAATCCACACCTTGACTCCGCAGGTACCACAGGCAAATCAGAAGGGAGATACCACATCGGAAAAAGACCACTTCCATGGTTGGAAGGTGGCTCACTGCTTTGATGAAAATGTTCATCAACGCAAAATAGAAGGTAGCCAACAGCATGTGCCGGGCACCCGGAGTAATGAACGGCTTGACTGAAGTCATGAGGAAGCGAAATTAATTGAATTGCCGGATTGTCAAACAGTCGTGCTTTTGTTTTGGATTCTCCAAGCAGGCGAATGCTGATTTTATGAATTTAGCGATTGGCGCGGATTTCCTGTTTAGGCAAAACAAAATCTGTGTTAATCCAAGTGGATCCGCTAGATCCGCGTTCTGTTTTTCATTATGCGTCTTTTCCACTTAACTTTGTATGATGCCCAAATCTCCAAAAACGGTTGTTCACACCTTGTTCACAGCTCTCGAAAAACTTCGTTCGTATTGTGGGTATCAGGAGCGTAGTCAGCAGGAGGTAAGGGATAAACTATATTCCTTGGGGATGAACAAGGAAGAGGTGGAGCAGGGTTTGACGGCGTTGATCACGGAGGGGTTTGTGAACGAAGGTCGTTTTGCCGAAGCCTATGCCAGAGGTAAGCACCGCGCCAAGCGTTGGGGTCGGATCAAGATTCGGATGGGATTGAAGAGGCATGGAGTTTCTGATGCGTGTATTCGAAGGGCATTGGAATCGTTGGATGACTCCGAGTACCTGGCAACACTTAGGAAACTACTGGATATAAAGCGCAAGTCGTTGGGAGGTAAGGATGATTTCAAGACAAAACAATCCTTGATGCGTGCTGGAATCAGCCACGGTTTTGAGCCCGATCTGGTAGGTGATTGTTTACGGATGGATGTGGATGAAAATTGATGGATTCAACAGGTGATGATTCGCTTTTTTCATTAATTTAGACACTCGTCTACGCATACATAGTATGTCACCTCGTTTCCAAAAAGCCCACGATTATATGATGGCCCGATTGCAACGGGAGTTATCACCTCGTTTGTATTACCATAATGCAGATCATGTGCGCGATGTGATTGATTCAGCCTTACGCATTGGTCGTGCTGAAGGAGTTGACGACTCGGGTTTGGAGTTGATTGGCGTTGCAGCTGTTTTCCATGATTCCGGTTTTATTTTGGACTCCAAAGACCATGAGGCAACCGGCTGTTTGTTTGCACAGGATTTTTTACCGAGTGTTGGATTCTCAGAAAATGAAATTGAATTGGTTTGTGGTATGATCATGGCTACGCATGTGCCGCAATTGCCGCGCAATGACTGGGAGATGATCATTTGCGATGCAGACCTGGATTATCTGGGTCGTGATGACTTCTTTGAAACAGGCAACAAGGTGTATCGGGAGCTAGTTGAATTCGGTCATTTGACTAATGAGCGTGAATGGAACGAGATGCAGGTCCGTTTTTTGTTGGAGCATCATTATTTCACGCAGACTTCAATTCTCCAGCGAAAGCCAGTTAAAGACGCGAATTTGGAGAAGGTCAGATTGTTGTTGGTTTAGGCCAAAGCTCCTTCAACGAAATACATCTCAATTTCCCCTTTGTTCTTGGCCGCCACTTTGCCACGGGGTGTGCATTTGAACTTGTCTTTTACCAGAGCGTAGGTGGCTTCGCTGATGTTTACTTTTCCTACAGCACCACTGCTCTCCATCCGTGAGGCTGTATTTACGGTGTCGCCCCAGATGTCGTAGGCGAACTTTTTCGTTCCAACCACTCCTGCTACAACCGGGCCGGAGTGAATGCCCAGCCGTAGCTCGAAATAGGGTAGGTTGGAATTGATTCGGTTCGCTTTGTTGGTTTCAATGAATGCCTGCATTTCCAGTGCCGCTTTCACCATTCGTTCGGCATGGTCTTCACATGGTGTAGGAATACCTCCGGCACACATGTAACTGTCGCCGATTGTTTTGATCTTCTCCAATCCGTGCTTGGTTACTATCCGGTCGAACTCGGAGTAGCATTGGTTGATTTCCTCTACCAATTCTTCGGCAGAAAGTATCTCACTCGCTTGGGTAAAGTTCTTGAAGTCGGTAAAAAGCACCGAGATGGAATCGAAGCTTTTGGCTTTGGCGCTACCGGTGGCTTTCAATTCTTCTGCTGTTTCCTCAGGAAGGATATTCAACAACAACTCATCACTGCGCTTTTTCTCTTTGGATATGCGGTTGCGTTGGGATAGGAAAACACCCGCGAAGAGCAATACAATGGCAAATCCGCCAATGAAGCCATTGCGGACGAGTTTTTGTCTTTTGATTTCTTGCTCTTTAATTTGCTGGTCTTTTGTAAGTAAATTTATCTCAGACTCTTTTTTCTCAATATCAAAAGTGAACTGCAAAGTCCCGAGTTTTTTTTGAATGTCTAAATTAAAGAGTGTGTCCTTTATAGTCAATAAAGAGTCTTGGTATTGATTCGCTAATTTGTACTGCCCATTCAAGGAATAAGCTTTGGCCAACCCTTCGAACGCATCTTTTAATTGATATGAAGCACCTATTTGTCTTGATAAATTCTCGGCCTCTCCGTAATATGTTATGGCTTTTGAAAAGTCATTTTTCATCAAATTAGTTTTACCTAAGCCAATAAGTGAAAGTGCAATATCGTTTTTAGATTCTAGCTTTTTTGAAATTGTAAGGGCATCGTATTGATAAGATTCAGCTTTCGAAAAATCGCCTTTATTGGTGTAAGCTTTGCCTAAGCCCAAGAGTGTATATGGTAAATTTTCACTCTTTTCGAGAGCTTTTGCAGAGATTTCGAAATAATACAATGCGGTGTCTACTACTCCTGATTCAAGGTATAACTCTCCTATGTTAACTGTAACGGTACCAATGGCATCGTTGTCATCGATATTTGAAACTAGGGCATACGCTTTTAAAAAAAAATCAAGCGCTTGTTTATGAGTTGCTTTTTTATTTAGATAAACTGTGCCGATATTTTGGTATAATGTAATCATTCGGAGTGTATCGGATAATGATTCTGCTTTTTTTAAGGAACTCAAGTAATATTCAAGTGCTGTTGCGTCATCTCCTTGGTTAAAAAAAGCCGCACCTAAGTTGCTTTCAATATTAGCTACTCCAGCTAAATCGCCGAGGTTGCTAAAAATATTTAATGCTTCGTTCCAATTTTCAAGTGCGTTGATATAATCTCCTTTATTGTAATAGATAATTCCGAGATTTTTTAGTGCACTAGCGGTGGTTCTTGGCAGGTTGCATTTTTTAGATTCTTCCAGTGCCTCTGTTGATTTTTGGATGGCAAGATCCGGGTTCGAGTTGAAAAATTCTTTACTGGTCTCAATCTTTTTATTAAGTAAAGTTGAGTCGCAAGCGGCTTTCGCTGAAAAACAATAAAAAACACATACTAAGATAAACAGTAGGGCTTGACAAATCATACTTGAAGGATTTGCTCGTTTTCGTTCAGTATTGTGTTTATTCAGCATGAGCCCTAAGGTATCAATTTTGTGAAAATAAAAACGGGGGCAAAGCCCCCGTTTTTATTTTCGTGTTATTTGTTTTTATAGCTTCATAAATCTGAACACATAGCGGCTATCTGTGGTTTGAACAGAGAGTACATATATCCCTGGATTCAAATGAGATATATTGATTTTTGCTGAATCAACTGGAGATTCGAAAATCCCATCGTTCAGATATACCATTCTTCCAGCTGCATCCATCACCGTTAAAATTTTGATGGATTGGTTCTCGAATTTGGATAGGATATTCAATTCCTCATTTGCTGGATTAGGAAAAACACTGAATTGTTCTGCGGCAATTTCAGGATTTTGGATGGTCCTATTCAAATGGGCTGCACACTTATTAGAGGTTGAAGTACCTGAGTTGCTGGTTGCAGATACCTGCTGATTGCCATTGTAGCTGATGCAAACCCATTGGATACTTTGGCCATCAAATGGAATCTCATAAACTCCTATGGTATTGGCCGCAAACAGAGTTGGTGGGTTTCCGACATATTGACCAGCGGCATTGAAATAGTTGGTTGGTCCAAGCGGAACATATACCGGTGTGTTATTCTGGTTCTCCCATTGGAATCGAGCTAGGAATGGGAAGCCAGAGGGATGGTTGGATACGGTATCCACACAAACCAGCGACACATTGATCTTCTTAGCACCTTGTCCCTTTGGATTAACATACAATGGACCACTCACATAGTTGATGTTGTAGTTTCCAGGAACAGCAAGTACTAAGTTGGCTGGAGTAATGGTATATTGTCCTGCCTGTGTACAACAGCCCAATGGGCTCACATTGTAAGTCGGACCGGAAACCACAGTATTTTGTCCTCCTAAAACGAATCCCGTAATTGTCGAAGTAAATGCTGGCAATGGATCATTTCGGTTGATGAATTTCAAGTCGGCGGTTACGGTCAATGAGGCAGGATTAACCAGTAGGTTACCAATATTATAGCTTAAAATATAGTCGGCAGGTTGAGTTAATGAAATTCCTGATGGTACGATGCTATAATTTCCAGCAGGATAGATTGGTATAACGGAGGTATTTCCATTCAATACATTATATCCGATATTTCCAGTTGAAATTTGGGTTAAGGTCTCGCCATATTGAAGGCCAGTGATAGAGGAGGTCAATGAAATAGATTCTCCATATGCGCCTGATTTGTTGTCCGCAGTAATATTGAGAGGTCTTGGTAGTATGGTTAAGGTGCCTAATCCGTATGCAATATCAAAATTGCTTGACAATAATGCCCCTGGTACAATTGCATGAGTTCCTGCATATGTTCCGGTTATCATATTGATACCTTCAAATGTTATTAATGTGTCGTTAACAGGTGCATTGACATCATCTTCGTCGATGATCACAGCAAGGCTATCATTGCTTTCTGAGGTAGAGTCAGAGCTTGATGAGTTTAAAAGCGTATTTCCATTAACTAAGGCTCGTCCATTAACTAAGGCTCGTCCATTGACTAGGGCTCTGCCATTTGTTAATGGCGGGTTCGCACTGACGAGAGTCGTAGTATCCTCGTTAATTTGGTAATTAAATATTGATGCATTTGCAACATCTACAATATTTGTAGTGTCGTAAACAATACTTCCATTAACCAATGCTCTTCCATTGACCAAAGCTCTTCCATTGACCAACGCCCTTCCACTCACTAAAAATGCTAATCCTTGTAAATCGGCATTTACTAACGCTCGACCATTAACTAGTGCTCTTCCATTTACCATGGCAATCGAGTTTGAAATATCTTCCTTGTGATCGATTTCGATTGTGGATTTGAATGAAATCAACTCAGAAGGTAGTATTTCAGTAGTATCAAAATCATAATTAAAATCAATATCATCTCCATCCAACTTATCCCCATACGTAATCGTCGTATCTTTCGGAGTAATCACCAATGGCATGCGATTGATGGTAAGCAAGCCATTGGTCAAGGTATAATCGTAGAACGTGTTAAAGCCCGGATCGAAGGTGCCCTGGTTGAGAGCGATGGCGTAAATACCCACATTGCTCATGCTGGTCGCCGGAGTGCTGATGGTAAGGTTGGCCAAGCCGAGATCGGCGAGGGTAAAACTGGTGGATGCCAAAGGAGCTCCATCAACGGTTACCTGGTAGGTCAAGGTTGGAATGGCCTCACCAAACTTCTTGACCTTGTTGTCTGCAGTTACTGCCACAACCTTCTTGATCGGGTCGAAGAAGAACAATGTGTCGGAATTGCCGCCATCGTTGATGTTCGGTACAATAGGAGGCGTATAAACATACAGTCCGTAATTACCGAAGAAGGTTGGCAAACTTGCAGTCAGCACATTTCCATTCACAAATGAAGTACTCAAGGTGTCGCCATTGAACACCACCAACGATTGTGTGGTGAAGAAATTTCCGTAAACGGTAACGGTGGTAGCGGCTGAGCCAGGAGTGATTGGCGTGCGTATGGAATCCAAGTTCGGTGTGGGTGCAGCGAAGGTGGCCAAAGCATCGTAAGCTTGGATGTAACCGTTTCCGGTAGCAAAATCGAAACCAGGAGTCGACAAATCCAACGCGGTTGTTTGGAGGATGTTGCGGATTTCAGATGGTGAAAGTTCTTGGTTATAGAACTTCATCTTTCCATGCTTCAACAATGCACCCACGCCTGCAGCATGTGGAGCAGCAGCCGAAGTACCGAAGAAATTCGGGAAAGCATCACCATCCACATTGGGAGCGCCCAACTGTACGGTAGTATTACCGCCATTCGGAGCAACCAAATCAGGCTTGTTGCGGACAACACCATTCACTTCTGTTCCTCCTCGAGATGAAAAGTTTTGTACGGGCGGATTGAATGGAGCAGGGTTGAAGGGAGGTGTATTGGTGAAGTTGACCGCGCCCAAAGTGATGGCGCCGTTTGCGTTCGATTGTCCTACGATAGTGGATGATCCATTGGTGTATTCATTAAAGCTGAGCTCACCACGGAATACTATGAATTTGAACTTGGCAGGAGTATTACCGCTCGCTCTGATGATGGAGAGGTTCGCTGAAACATTTTGTCCAGCGGGTACCGTAAAGGGCAACACCTCCAAAGGATCGCCGCCCGAGTTGTTCCGGTTGAACCCGAAGTATTTCGTGCCAAACTGGTTGGTCAGGTAAATGTCGAAGTCATTCAGTGAACCGGTTGATGTTTCACCCAATGAATAGATGGAATCCTGCCACTGCATAACGATGGTGTAGGTGCCTGCAGGCAGATTTACGCTTAGCAGGTTGTCGCCACCACCGAAGTCGTGAGCTTGTCCAGATAGTCCCAGTGGAGCAGCAGTCGGGTTGAATGTGCTCTCGTAAGATTTTGAGCCGAAGTTTCCAGCAGCAGAGAAATAAGCAACACCCATGGCGTTTGCAGAGTCAACCGCATTTGCGATAACACCGTCCTTGTAAAAAGGAGAGGTGATCCAGGTTACATCATCGGCGATGACATCACATCCGCCTTGCGCCAATTGAATCACACCCAAGGCCTGATCGCCTTCGCTCACCGTTGCTGTGCGGAATGCCAACTCAGCTCCTGGAGCCACATCGTGTATCAACTGCAGCATGGCGCGACCTTCGTCGGTGCGCTGACCATAAGGGAACTCTTTGAAAATTTGAACAGGTGTACCAAGGCCAGCTGGGTTTCCAACACCTGGCAGGTCGCCATTGATTACATCGGTATTGGCGTTGTTGCCAGGAACGGTGTTGTAGCTATCCGACATCACACAAACTTTGACGCCACTGCCATCCACTTGGAAGCCTTCGCGGGCAATATTGGAGGTTTGTGCCACATCACCTTGTGTTAAGGCGATACCACTGCTGGTGATACTTGGATAAACCGGGCGTACATAGTTGATTTTCGATGCTACAGCTGGATCTAGCAGGTTGGGCAGATTGGCAATTGGGAATCGTCCGGTGATGATCAGCGGATTCAATCCGTTCGGAATGGTGTCTGCCAAACCATAGCCCGGTGTCTGGTAAATCAGGTTGAACAGGTTTTGTGTTTCACCTTCGATGGAAATGATTTCGATATAAACCGAGTCAGGGCTGGTGAAGAAAATCTGTTGGATGGTGTCTTGTCCGACCAATAGGTAGTTCTCATAAAGTGAAGTCAACTCACAACCCAATTTGGTAAGGTCTTTGCCGTTCGGACAAGGTTTGTAGTAAGGGATGATACATGGACCTTCTTCAACAACCACCGAATCAGTAGCTGTACATCCGTTTGCAGGATCGGTAACAGTTAAGAAGTAGGTTCCGATGGCATTGATGGTAGGGCTGGTAGTGTTTGCACCATTTCCAACACCCGGACCAGTCCATGCGTATTCCGCATTAGGTGTGCTGGATGAACCGTTGAGGGCAACTTCCAGAATCACGCAAGTGAGTGCGTTGCCTTCGCCAGCGTCGACCGATGGAGTTGCGAAGTTTGTGCCTACGGAGGCATCATCGGTTGAGGTACATCCGTTTGCTGGATTGGTTACAGTTACTGTATAGGTTCCGGCAGCATTCGCATTGATGCTGGCAGTGTTCGAGTTTCCAGATATACCTGGACCGCTCCAATAGTAGGTTACACCTGCGGTGGAGGAGCTGCCGTTAAGGGACACTGAGCCGGTGGTGCAAGTGAGTGTATTGTCGGATCCTGCATCAGCACCAGGAGCAGTATTGTTTAGGTTTATGACTACATCATCTGTAGCAGTACAGCCGTTCGATGGGTCGGTAACAATGACGGTGTAAGTTCCTGCAGTGTTGATGCTAGGCGTTGCTGTATTACCTCCAGCTGTGATTCCCGGACCGCTCCATGCGAAGCTTGATGGCGTCACACTGGAAGAGCCTTGTAGGTTCAACGATGTTGTTGTACAAGTGAGTTCAGCATCAGCTCCTGCATTGGCAACAGGCACCTTTACATTCAAGGTAACAACAACTTGATCGGTTGCAGTACATCCATTGGATGCTGCAGTAACGGTCAATGTGTAGGTTCCAGCAGTATTGATCGAAGGAGTGGCTGTGTTGGCACCCGAAACGATTCCAGGTCCGGTCCAGCTATAAGAAACACCGCTAGTGGTTGATGAGCCGTTCAGTGTTGTGCTGGTCAAAACACAAGTTAGTTCCACACCTGAACCGGCATCCGCATTAGGTGCGGTGTAGTCGGTCCCAATGGTTACGATATCAAATGCAGCGCAACCGTTTGACGGATTTGTAACGGTCAGTTTATAGTTGCCAGGTGAGTTGACGGTTGGGTTGAGTGTATTTCCTCCAGAGACGATTCCAGGGCCGCTCCAGCTATAGGTAGCACCAGATGTGGTTGATGAGCCGTTCAACACCAAGCTGGTGGTTGCGCAGGTCAAGTTGGCATCCGCGCCAGCGTTCACATTCGGGCTAGTGAAATTGGAGGTAACCAAAACAACATCTGTGGAAGTACAAACCGATCCCGTGGAAACGGTTAGCGTATAGGTGCCTGCTGCATCTACTACGGGGGTTGCCGAGTTTGCACCAGATACGATGTTGCCCCCGTTGGAGGCAGTCCATGAATAGGTGGCGTTAATGGCGTTCGATGAACCCGACAATATCACACTGGTGTTTGCGCAATTGATGGATTTGTCAGGACCGGCATTCGCAACGGGTGTTTGGCAATTCACATAAGCAGCATAGTTGGTAGTTACACCACTATTAATGATCACCTGGGTACCGCTCCATAAGCTTCCGGTGATGGAAGTTGAGCCGGTTCCGGATCCCATCAGGATTCCTGCATAGGGTGCATAAACGGTACCGAACCATCTGGAAACACCGCCCGAGGCTCCGTTTGCAATTACAAAAGCGTAAGCGTTGCTGGTGGTTCCGGCTCCATTGCCTTGAACCTCCATGTAGATGCGACCAGCGCTTCCGCCATTGAGGATGGTTGAAGTGGATTTGTTGAGTAAAGCGTTCCCTTTAACGAAAATGCGGAACACTCCGTTGGGGTTATTTTGAAAGTCGAAACGGAAGACATTTGATGTTCCCGAGTTGTTGATGGAATTAAATATGTAATCACCAGGTCCGCTCAAGGTGATGGTTCTGTTTCCACCCAAAGTCACATTACCGTAAGCCCCAGGGGTAATGGTGGTGTTGGCAGAAATATTTTGCGTTCCAGCAGGAGGGATGACTGTTGGTGTAGGTAGCGATGGTAATGCGGGTATCACTGGTACAGCATTAATTACCCCGCCATTGGGATTTGGTCCCGAGTAGGTATAGTTAGACGGTTTGGTTACGCTTCCGCTGATGGTTCCACCGCCTACTGAAATGTTTCCGTTGGCCAGTATGCTTCCAGTAAGTGTTAAGCTGGAACCCGTCAGTACCGTGGTGCCAGTGGACGCATTGCTGTTGGCGGCAAAGATGCTTCCATTCATAACAATGCTGTTGGCGAATTCAACCCGTTGGCCGCTTCGCACATTGGCATTGATGTTCCCAGAAGTTTTAACCAAAACTTTAGCACCTACATTACCACCATTGATGGTGTTGGAGGTTCCAATCGATACGCCATAACCAGGAGTGGGTGGAACGGCCAAGCCTTGAGGGTTGGTTCCGTCTCCTGCGAAGAGTACGAAATCAGTTATCTGTAGGTTCTGTGCCTCACTCTTGTTGATCGTTGCTGAAAAGCAAACGAAAAAAGCCATGATGATGAGAATGGTCTGGGTTAAACCTAAAAAGGTAAAACCAGACCCCATGCGGTTGGGGGCTGTAATGTTCATCTTGATTCTGGTTAGTACTTGGTTAAAATGATAGGGTTTAACAAAATTAAGGTATAAAATAAATACGAGTCAAGTTTTTCTTCTACAAATCCATGAATGTCAAGAGTTTTTGGGTGAAAAAATCAAAATATTTTGTTAAGACCCTTGTAAAAATTTGACATTCAACAGTTTGGTTTACGATAAAAATAAAGCCACAAAGGGGTTCCTTTTGGTATTTTTGCAACATGACTACAGACCAGTTATCGGATTTAAGGGAAAGAATCAGTGCCCTGAGGAGGCATCTTTGACATCGACAAAAAGCTGTCGCTGTTAGCCGGGGAGGAACAGCTGACACACGCTCCCGACTTTTGGAATGATCCCAAAAGAGCCGAGCGAATCCTCAAACAAATCAAAGAAAAGAAAGACTGGACCGAGTTGTTCCGCAATACGGAGGGTGCAGTTGAAGACGCTGGTGTGCTGCTCGATTTTTTCAAAGCGGGCGAAGTGACCGAGACGGAAGTCGATGACCAGTACGCCAAAGCGATGCGTATGGTCGATGACCTTGAATTCAAAAACATGCTCAGCGGCGAGGAGGATTCACTCAACGCCGTTGTTACCATTAACTCAGGTGCTGGTGGTACCGAGAGCCAGGACTGGGCCGAGATGCTCATGCGGATGTATGTCCGTTGGGGCGAACGGCATGGTATGAAAGTAACCGAGATTGATCGAACTGATGGCGATGGGGCAGGTATCAAATCTGCCACTCTCGAATTCGAAGGACCCTTTGCCTATGGCTACCTCAAGAGCGAAAATGGAGTACATCGAATGGTGCGCATTTCACCTTTCGACTCCAATGCGCGCCGTCATACTTCCTTCGCCTCCGTATTCTCCTATCCGTTGGTCGACGACACCATCCACATCGAAATCAAAGACGCAGACATCAGCATCCAAACATCGCGGTCTGGTGGTGCAGGAGGACAAAATGTAAACAAAGTTGAGACCAAGGTTCAAATCACACACCACCCCACAGGTATTGTGGTTGTTTGTCAGGTAGAGCGAACACAGGGCGGAAACAAGGAGCGTGCAATGCAAATGTTGCGTTCGCAATTATATGAACTTGAAGTCCGCAAACGCAACGAAGCCAAAGCAGCCACCGAAGCCACCAAGATGAAAATAGCATGGGGAAGTCAGAGTCGCAGTTATGTGTTCCATCCATACAAGCTTGTCAAAGACAATCGAACCGATTATGAAACATCCGATGTGCAGGGTGTGATGGATGGCGACTTGGATGAGTTTATGAAAGCCTATTTGATGGAGTATGCAGGAAAATCAACAAGCAATTGACGATTGACGAATAAACAATCATCTACCCACCACTCACCACCCACCACCCACTACCAACCACTCACCACTCACCCACCACCTACCAACTATCCGAGTTCAACAACTTAAATAACATCATGAATATCCGCATCGAAAAAGACACCATGGGACCTGTGGAGGTTCCTGCAGACCGTTACTGGGGAGCTCAGACGCAGCGCTCAATTGAGAATTTCAAAATCGCCCGCGAAACGGATCGGATGCCAATTGAAATCATCCGTGCATTTGCATACTTGAAAAAAGCAGCTGCACTGGCCAATCGCGATGCAGGTGCGCTTCCTCATGATAAATGCGATTTGATCGGCCAGGTTTGTGATGAAATACTTGAAGGCAAACTCGATTCCGAGTTCCCGCTTGTAGTTTGGCAAACCGGATCCGGCACGCAATCCAACATGAATGTGAACGAAGTGGTTGCTTACCGTGCACATGTATTGTCGGGTGGTGCGTTGACCGATGAAAAGAAGATTATCCATCCAAACGACGATGTAAACAAATCACAATCTTCCAACGATACTTTTCCGACGGCTATGCATATTGCCGCCTATAAAATGTTGGTAGAGGTTACCCTTCCGGGGATGCAAAAGCTTCGCGATACGCTTCATGCCAAATCAAAGGAGCACATGAAAGTGGTGAAAATCGGCAGGACACACTTGATGGATGCCACACCGCTTACACTAGGACAGGAGATTTCCGGTTATGTCTCACAACTTGACCATGGCATGCGTGCCATCAAACATACTATGGCGCATTTGTCGGAGCTGGCTTTGGGCGGTACCGCCGTGGGTACAGGCATCAACACACCTGATGGATACGATGTAAATGTGGCGAAGCATATCGCACAACTAACCGGATTGCCTTTTGTAACTGCCGAGAACAAGTTCGAAGCGTTAGCCTCTCATGACGCCATTGTGGAGTCCCACGGAGCTTTGAAAACCGTTGCATGTGCGTTGATGAAAATCGCCAATGACATTCGTTTGTTGGCTTCTGGTCCACGCTGTGGAATCGGCGAAATATTTATTCCAGATAATGAGCCTGGCTCCTCCATCATGCCCGGAAAGGTG
Organism: Bacteroidota bacterium; assembly: GCA_046302815.1. Lineage (GTDB taxonomy): Bacteria > Bacteroidota > Bacteroidia > AKYH767-A > OLB10 > JALRAP01. The sequence continues at coordinate 31,562 of JBKCHO010000098.1, forward strand.
AATCCCACCCAATGCGAGGCCATGACCATGGTTGCTGCACAGGTGATGGGCAACGATGTAGCGATCAATATTGGTGGCGCCACCGGTCATTTCGAACTCAATGTGTTCAAGCCCGTAATGATTGCCAATTTCTTGCACAGCGCTAAACTCATCGGTGATGTATGTGTTTCGTTCAATGATAAATGTGCTGTGGGTATCGAACCTTTGCTCGAAAACATTAAAACCAATTTGGATAATTCATTGATGCTGGTTACTGCGCTCAATACCAAAATCGGTTATTACAAAGCAGCCGAAATCGCCCAAACCGCACACAAGCAAGGCAAAACCCTAAAGCAAACCGCTATCGATCTTGGTTATGTAACCGCCGAACAATTTGATGAATGGGTGAAACCGGAGGAGATGGTAGGAAGGTAAGTGACAAGCGCCGCCCTGAGCCTGTTTGCCCTGAGTTCATCGAAGGGTCGAAGGGTCGAAGGGTGACAAGTGACAAGTGACAAGTGGAACATTATAGATACCAGTAGCTAATCCGCGTAAACCAGCCTGATCCGCTCAACCTGCGTTCCCTTTAATTCAGCTTAACATGAAATCAACTCTGATAAAATCCGCTACCATCGTCAACGAAGGCCAGGTTTTTGTTGGTGATGTACTAATTAGGGATGGTCGGATTGAACAGGTTGGAGTATCTGTTACAGAGCCTAAAGGAAAATGTGAGGTTATTGATGCAACAGGTTTGCATTTGCTTCCAGGTTGTATTGATGATCAAGTTCATTTCCGAGAGCCGGGACTTACACATAAAGCCGATTTGTATACCGAATCAAGAGCAGCTGTTGCAGGTGGAATAACCTCCTTTATGGAGATGCCGAACACGGTTCCGAACACACTGACGCAGGAATTACTCCAGCAGAAATACGATTTGGCTGCTCAGAAATCCCCCGCCAACTACTCGTTTTTCATGGGTGTTTCCAATGATAATGCAGAAGAGGTGCTTCGCACAGATCCTGAAAAGGTGTGTGGCATTAAAATCTTCATGGGTTCATCTACAGGCAATATGTTGGTTGATGATGATCATGTTTTATCCCGCATTTTTGCCAATACGGGTTGCCTGATCGCTACTCATTGTGAAGATGAGGCTACCGTTAAACGCAATTTGCAGTTGGCCATCGAAAGCAGGGGTAATTTCTTGAATGCATCAGACCACCCTTTTATTCGCAGCGAGGAGGCGTGTTACCTATCCAGCAGTCGGGCAGTTGCTTTGGCCAAGAAACATAATACGCGGTTACATATCCTTCATATTTCAACGGCCAAGGAGCTTTCCTTGTTTGACAATACCATCCCACTCGATCAAAAACGGATTACTTCTGAGGCCTGTATTCACCACTTATGGTTCAGTGATGCCGATTATGCCACTTTGGGGAATCTTATAAAATGGAATCCGGCTGTGAAGACAGTTGAGGATCGTGATGCCATTTTGAAGGCGGTAATCGATAATCGAATTGATGTGATTGCAACGGATCATGCTCCTCATACATTGGGAGAGAAGATGAAACCGTATACAGAAGCCCCAAGCGGTGGACCACTGGTTCAGCATGCCTTGTTGGCTATGCTTGAGCTTTGCAAGCAGGGAAAAATCGAACTCATCGATGTGGTGCGCAAGATGTCGCATGATGTGGCTCGTTGCTTCCGTTTGCTTGACAGAGGTTATATTCGCGAAGGATATTTTGCCGACTTGGTTTTGGTTGATATGAACAAGCCTATGAAAGTTGACCGGACCAACTTGTTATACAAATGTGGTTGGTCGCCCTTCGAAGGTGTTAAATTCGGTTCAACTGTGGTTCGAACATTGGTCAATGGTCATATAGTTTGGAATGATGGGCGCCTAGTGGATGCACCCAGCGGATCCCGACTTCAATTTGATTCTGTTCGATGAAAAAAACACCATCCACATACATTGTTCATCGCATCTATGCAGTGGCGATTGCCCTCTCGATGCTTTTAAGCTTTCCTTCTTGTGGTGGCGGCAAAAAAGATTTGGTAACTCCACCGGAAGTATTAACTCGCGACAGCATGGTGCAAGTAATGGCATCCATACACATCGCAGAGGCTCAAATACAGCAGTCTGGGATGCATAGCGTGAATCAGGCTATCAAGTCTGAAGTGATTCTTCAAACCTTGCGCTCCGAAAATGTAGACACTGCTAGATTCAACAACAGTTTCGATTGGTACGCATCCCACCCTGAGTTTTTCGCTTCTATATACGATGATATCCTTGCCGAAATCGGGCGCAGACAATCAAAGGGCAGGTAGTATTCCAAGTATATTATTACTTGTTATTGGGCACAGGTCATTGCCTCAAATACATGTCCAGCCAATTGAAAAAAGTCCTATACCACATGATGCTGTTTTGTGGTTTGGTGACCCAATGGTTTTCATCCGAGAAGGAGAGGAACCGAGCAGGTATGCCTCGTAGCCTTGCTGCAGTGAATGCCTCCATGCCTTGGCTGATGGGTACACGATAGTCGAGGTCGTTGTGAATAACCAATATCGGAGTATCCCATTTGTCTACATATTTGATGGGGTTGAATTCAGTGTAGGTTTTGTGTGGTGGCTTTGCGAAATACGATCCTCCCATGTCAAAGTCGGCGAAGAATAATTCTTCGGTGGTGCCATACATGCTTTCCAGGTTGAAGACTCCGCAGTGGGACACGAACGCGCTGAATCGCTTGTTGTGGTTTCCAGCTAGCCAGTACACCGAATAGCCGCCAAAGCTGGCGCCAACGGCTCCTAGTCTTTTCTTATCGATATAGGGCTCGCTGCTCACATCATCAATGGCACTCAACAAATCCTGCATAGCCTGACCTCCCCAGTCGCCCGATATTTGACGATTCCATTCAGTGCCGAAAGAGGGTAGTCCACGACGGTTGGGCGCCACAATGATATAATCGTTTGCGGCCATCAGTTGGAAATTCCAGCGGTAAGAAAAGAATTGCGAAACGGTGCTTTGTGGTCCGCCTTGGCAGTAGAGTAGGGCAGGGTATTTTTTATTCGGGTCGAAGTTGGGAGGGTAGATAACCCAGGTGAGGATATCTTTGCCGTCTGTGGCTTTCACCATGCGTTTCTCTACCTTGCCCATTTGAATCGTTTTCAATATCTCATCATTGGTGAAGGTGAGTTGCGTTGGCTTTCCGTTTTTGAGATCGATGTTGTAGAGTTCAGTAGGCTCCGACATGCTCATACGGGCGGCAACCATGGTGGTTGTTTTTCCATCAGACCACAGCGTAAAACCGGTGTAGTCGGCTTGGTCGGTTGTGATTTGGCGGATGACCGGTTTCTTTTTCATGTCAGTGGTAATACTCCAAATTTGATCGGTTGCATTAATGCCACAGATAAAATA